>DATHJB010000171.1 GCA_035316325.1 Acidimicrobiales bacterium | reverse complement strand
CTCGACGGGACCGAAGGTCCTCGCCGGCAGCTCGCAGCCGACCGTGAGATCGTCCCATGCGATGCTCACGTCAGTCTCCGCTCGGGGCCTGGCTGGTCGCGATCTGCGTCTGCTTGGTCTCGGCGACCAGCTGCCCGTCGCCGTCGCGGAACTCGGTGGTGATCACCGTGAAGTGCATCACACCGCCGCGCCTGCCCACCTTCTCGTACACGTCGTCGATGCGCTCGACCGCCCGCAGCCGACCGCCGGCCTCCGGCAGCGGCCCGTGGAAGACGAACTCCTGCTCGCCGTGGAGCACGCGGGCCAGCTCACGGTCCACCCCGTGCCACACACTGCTCTCCGGCGGCTGCCACACCCTCGCGGTGATCAGGAACGTCGGGGGCGCGACCGGCGCCGGGTCGTCGAGGTACTCGGGGTTGGCCGAGAGCGTGGCGCGAGCGAACTCGCGGATCTTGCCCAGCTCGACGTGCACGTCGAACTGCTGTCCCTGACGACCGACCAGCGCCGGACCATCCATGCGTCGACCTCCTCCTGTCGTGGGCAAAGGGATACCCCGTCCACAGCCCGTCCAGCTGCCGCCGACATGCGATCGACATACTCACGGGGTGGAGGCTCCATGGCCTCCGGATCGAGCTGGTAGGAGCTCGGCGGTGGCGAGGTAGGTCCGCTCGATCTCCTCGATGCGGCCCCGCAGCTCGCGAGTGCCGCCCTCCAGGACGACCTTGCCGCCACCGAGGACGTAGGCGCGGTCGGCGACCTCGAGGGCGTTGCGGACCTGCTGTTCGACGAGCAGGACGCCGGTTCCACGGTCGGCTGCGCAGCGGACGGCGGTGAGGAGACGCTCGACGACGAGCGGGGCCAGGCCGAGCGAGAGCTCGTCGGCGAGGAGGACTGCCGGGTCGGCGGCGAGGGCGCGGGCCAGGGTCAGGATCTGCTGCTCACCGCCCGACAGCAGGCCGGCCTTGCGGGAGAGCAGCGGCTCGAGCTCGGGGAACAGCTCCAGGCAACGGGACCGCTCCTGGCCGCCGAGGCGGAGGTTGTCGGCGACCGACAGGGACACCAGGACCGAACGCTCCTCGGTGATGAGACGCAAGCCCTGCCTGGTCCGCTTGTGGAGCGGCGCGGTGCAGCGCGCGCCGTCGAGCCACACCTCGCCCGAGATGGGCTTCAGCTCGCCGGCGAGGGCTCGGACCGTGGTGGTCTTGCCCGCCCCGTTGACCCCGAGCAGCGCGACCACCTCACCGGCGCGGACGGTGAGGTCGAGGTCGCGGACGACGGCGAGCGGGCCGTAGCCGGCGGTGAGCCGCCGCGCTTCCAACACCACCGGTCGGTCGTCCGGCAGACGATCGTCGTGCTCCATCAGGTTCCCTCCTGCGAATTTCAACACTGTTGATTATGCTCGCTCTGGCGGCGGCAGGCTGTCGCCGCCACAGCAATCGAGGGGGGAACATGGTGGGGGGGACGCGACGCAAGGTCGGCGCGGTGCTGTTGACGGGGTCGCTTCTGGCCTTCGGGTGCAGCAGCGACGACGACACCGCGGGGGACGACACCGCTGAGCCGACAGGAACCGTCGAACCGCCGCCGGTCACCGACGAGCGGCCGTTCAGCGTCATGGTGATCGGCGACGAGACCAGCCAGATCTCGTTCACCGTGGCCGAGGCCGTCCCGGCGGTGCAGGGGGCCCTGGCCGAGCTGCCCAACGTCGAGGTGCTGCACTGCGACAGCGCGGGCGACGCCAACCGGAGCCAGGAGTGCGAGCGCGAGGCCGTCGACGTCGGGGTGACCGCGGTGATCGCATCGTTCGGCCAGATCGGCATGGACATGGCGATCCTCACCGACGCCGGCATCCCCGTGATCGGCGGCGCCGACCCGGAGGCGCCGAACGCGTTCTCGCTCAGCGCCGGGCTCGTCGCCTACGCCGGGCTCGGCGTGGCCGCGGGTGAGGCCGAGTGCACGAAGATCGCCACGCTGTACCTCGACGGGGCCGACTTCCTCGCCGACATGGTGCAGCAGGGCGCCGAGCTCGAAGGCGTCGAGGAGGTGGCGCGCTCGGCCATCCCGCAGAACACCCCCGACATCTCTCCCCAGGTGGCGGCGCTGGCGGGGGCCGACGCCGACTGCATCGTGCTGAGCGTGACCCCGACGCAGGTGGTCCAGGCGGTCACCGCCCTGGTCCAGGGCGGGGTGGATGCGCAGCTCATCGCCAGCGGTGCGGTGTTCCCGCAGCCGATCATCGACGAGCTGGGCGACCTCGCCGAGGGCGTGACCATCTCGGAGATCCAGATCAACCCGGGCGACGACGACCCCGTCGTCGACCAGGTCGAATCGGACATCGCCGCCTTCGACGACGAGGCCGAGGTGACGACGATCGCCATGTTGAGCTGGGCCTCGGCCAAGCTGATCATCGACGCGCTGCCGGCGATCGACGGTGACGTCACCCCGCAGACGCTGACCGCGGCGCTCGACGGTCTCGTAGATGCCCCGGCCGGCGGGGCCGTGCATCCGGTGACGCCGAAGGAGCTCTCGAACCCGCTGTTCAAGCGGGCCTTCAACCCGTGGGGACTGCTGTACCAGATCACCGACGGTGTCCCGAAGCGGCTGAGCGACGACTACTTCTCGCTGGAGCCGATCCTCGACGTGGTGACGATCGGCTGAGCCCGGTCGTCACGAGCGAGGAGTCGACGATGGACGAGCTCATCCGCTTCGCCGCCCTGGGCGTGGGAGCCGGCGGTCTCTACGCGCTCGCGGCGATCGGGCTGGTGCTGATCCACCGCAGCACGGGCGTCGTGAACTTCGCCCAGGGTGCGATCGGCATG
This sequence comes from Acidimicrobiales bacterium, assembly GCA_035316325.1. NCBI lineage: Bacteria > Bacillati > Actinomycetota > Acidimicrobiia > Acidimicrobiales > Acidimicrobiales bacterium. The sequence continues at coordinate 16,998 of DATHJB010000171.1, read as the reverse complement.
GTGGGCGCGTACGTCTACTTCGAATCCCACGTGGAGCAGGGGCTGGCGTGGCCGCCGGCCATGCTCCTCGGGTTCGGCGGCTCGGCGTTGGTGGGGGTGGCGTTCCACGTCCTGGTGATGCAGCGGCTCCGCAGCGCCGCCGCGCTCACCAGGATCGTCGCCACCATCGCCCTGCTGGTCACCCTGCAGGGCATCGCGTTCATGCGGTACGGGACGTTCCCGAAGCTCGTCCCGTCGCTGCTGCCGAACGCGGCCACCGAGATCTTCGGGACCTCGGTGGGTCAGGACCGGATCTTCATCCTCCTGCTCGCCGTCGGCCTCACCGCGGTGCTGTGGGCGGTCTACCGGTTCACGTGGTTCGGGATCGCCACCTCCGCCGTGGCCGAGAACCAGCGGACGGCCGCCGCCCTCGCCGTCTCGCCGAACGCCATCGCCGCCGCGAACTGGGCCGTCGGCTCCGCGCTGGGCGCGCTGGCCTCGATCCTGCTGGTCCCGATCACCGGTCTCGAGCCGACGAGCGCGTCCTTCCTCGTGATCCCCGTCCTGGCGGCGGCGGTCATCGGGCGCTTCTCGTCCTTCCCGGTCACCGCCGCGGCCGGCATCGCCATCGGGGTCGCCCAGTCGCTGGTGACCTCACCGAAGCTGGTGACCGACCACTGGAACCAGCCGGGGCTCGCCACCGCCATCCCCTTCGTGCTCGTGGCGATCGTGCTGATCGCCCGCGGCCGGTCGGTCGCCGGCAAGGACGAGCACTTCGGACGCATGCCGGCGGTGGGCACCGGCCGGCCGGCGCCCGGGCTGATCCTCGCCGGGGTCGGGGCGACGCTGCTGTGCATCTGGGTGCTGTTCTCCGACCAGTGGGTCATCGCGCTCGAGGTGCAGATCATCGTCGCCGTCGTGCTGCTGTCCTTCGTCGTCGTCACCGGCTACACCGGCCAGGTCTCCCTCGCCCAGGGTGCGCTGGCCGGCATCGGCGCGCTCGTGTGCGGGTGGCTCGACATCTCCCGCGGCTGGCCGCTCGAGCTCGCCGCGCTGGCCGGCATCGCCGCCACCGTCCCCGTCGCCGTAGTTCTCGGCCTGGCCGGTGTGCGCACCCGCGGGGTCAACCTCGCGATCGTGACGCTCGGCTTCGCCATCGCCATCGGGCCGGCCGTGTTCACCAACCCGTCCTACACCGGCGGGACCCGCGGCGGCTACGTGGTCGAGGAGGTCGAGGTGCTCGGGGTCGACCTCTCCCCGACCGCGACGCCCGAGCGCTACGCGACCTTCGCCCTCGCCATCTTCGTGGTCCTCGGGATCGCCGTGGCCAACCTGCGCCGGGGCCGGGCCGGACGGCGCCTCCTCGCGGTGCGGACCAACGAGCGAGCCGCGGCCGCGCTCGGCGTCTCGGTGATCGGCACCAAGCTCTACGCCTTCGTGCTCAGCGGGAGCATCGCCGCGGTGGGCGGGATCCTCGTCGCCTACCGCCAGTCCGTCCTGTCCTTCGGGGACTTCGGGGGGATCACCTCCCTGTTCGTGCTCCAGAACGCCGTCCTCGGCGGTGTCGGCATGCTGGGTGGGCCGGTGGCGGGCAGCGGCTTCCAGCCGGGCACCATGGGCCAGGAGCTGGCGGACCGCTCGCCCGGCGATGCCGCCACCGTGGTGGTCGTCGTGGGCGGGGTCGGGCTCCTGCTGCTCCTCTCGATCGCACCGGACGGCGTCGCCGAGCTGGTCCGGAGGCTGAACCGGTTCTGGTTGTCGCCACTGCGGCGGGCATTGCCGCGGCGCCCTCCAGCCGACCGGCACCGGCTGGTCGCGACCGAGGCGGACGACGGGGAGGGCGACCAGCGGGTGGCGCCCAAGGCCCTCGCCGTGCAGGGCCTCACCGTCCGCTTCGGCGGGACGACGGCCCTGGAGGGCCTCGACCTGGACGTCGCGCCGGGTGAGGTCGTCGGGCTGATCGGCCCCAACGGCGCCGGCAAGAGCACCGCGATCGAGGCGATCACCGGGTTCGTCACCCCGGCCGCGGGGAGGGTGTCGCTCGACGGCACCCTCCTGACCGGCTGGAGCTGCGAGACCCGGGCCCGGGCCGGGCTGTGCCGCTCCTTCCAGACTCTGGAGCTGTTCGACGACCTCACCGTGCTCGAGAACCTCCAGGCGGCGTGCGACGGACGGGACCTCCTCGCCTACGTCACCGACCTCGTCCGGCCGGGTTCCGGCCACCTCACGGCGGCGGCGCGCAGCGCCATCGCCGACTTCGGCCTCGAGGACCGGCTCGAGGCCAAGGCCGTCGAGCTGAGCTACGCGGAACGGCGCATGCTGGCCGTCGCCCGGGCCGTGGCGGTCGGCTCGTCCGTGCTGCTGCTCGACGAACCGGCGTCCGGCCTGGACGACGCCCAGACCCGACGCCTCGGCGACACGATCCGGCGGCTGGCCGAGGGGCGCGGGGTGGCCGTGCTGCTCGTCGAGCACAACGTCGACATGGTGCTGCGCACGTGCGACCGCATCTACGCCCTCGACTTCGGCCGGCTCATCGGTGCCGGCACGCCGGCCGAGATCCGGGCCAACCCCGACGTCGTCGACGCCTACCTCGGCACCGCCCACTTCCGTCACGAGCAGGCCGGGGTCTCCTCCTGACTATCGAGCGAAAGGAAGCACCATGACGCTGGACAGCGACTCCTACGAGGTCGCCGACGTGTTCTTCGGCAAGCCCTACATCGACCGGGACGAATGGCGCGACGACCCGCTCCGGCACCGCAACGTGCACGGCGGCTTCGATGGCACCGACACCCGGTTCACGTTCTACTTCCCGCCCGCCGAAGACTGGAAGGGTCGGATGCTGCACCCCCTCGAGGGCGCCCACGCCGGCCACGAGGACGTCTTCGGGGGGTTCATGGGCGAGCTCATAGGCGGCCTGTCGATGGTCGTGCGCCTCGGCGCCTACATGGTCGAGTCGAACTCGGGTCACATCGCCGACGACGTCGACCAGAAGGCCGGGGACGATCCCACCATCTACGGGCACCGGGCCAGCATCGAGTCTGCACGGTTCTCCCAGCACGTCGCCGCGCAGGTCTACGGAACGGCGCCGCACCACAGCTACGTGTGGGGTGGCAGCGGCGGCGGCCGGCGCTCCCCCATGTGCCTCGAGTACGGGCCCGACGTGTACGACGGCGCGCTGCCGTTCATGGGCGGCGGCGAGATCGTCGAGCACGGCAGCACCGCACGCATCCGGGGCGCCCAGACGATGTCGTTCGCGAGCATGTTCAACGTGCAGCGCCTGTTGGGGGCGAAGGTCGCGAGCGTCATCGACGCCATGGAACCCGGCGGCTCCGGCGATCCCTACGCCGGGCTCGAGACCCACGAGCGGGAGGAGCTCGCGCACCTCTACCAACAGGGCTTCCCGTTCGGCGACGAGCCGATGATCGCCGCCCCCATGGGCCAGATGTGGCTGTGGACCTCGATCGCCGACCTGCTCCAGGAGGAGCACCCCGAGTACTTCGCGGCGTTCTGGACCCGGCCCGGCTACGTCGGCCACGACCAGCCGCAGTACGTCGAGCGGGACCTCATCGACGTCACCCTGCCCGTCACCCGGGTGATCCGCGGGCAGGACGTCGTCGACCACCCCGAGGACTACACGACGCCAGCCACCGAGCAGGTCGTCAGGGACATCGCCTTCATGAGCACCCTCACCGGTGCGCTCGACCTACCGGTGGCGGTCGAGGTCGAGGGCATCGACGGCGGCTACCGCCTCGGCACGGGCGTGAAGGTGGTGAGCGGCGCCGCCGAAGGCCGCCAGCTCTACGCCATGTACGCCGGCGGGGACATCTTCTCCTGCGACGGCCGCGACGAGGCCAACGTCCGGCGCTTCGCCGGCGTCGAGCCCGGCGACCTGGTGCACGTCAGCAACCGGGCGTTCCTGGCGTTCTGCTACTTCTACCGCCACCACGCCATGGAGGACGCCCAGTTCGACTTCCTCCGCCCCGACGGCCGCTACGTCTACCCGCAGCACACCGTGCCGCTGATGTCGCCGCTCATGGGTGTCGGGTACTCCGGGAAGTACGACGGCAAGCTGCTGTGGGTGCACCACACACACGACTCGTCGCTGTGGCCGCCGCAGGGTGTGATCTACAAGGAGGCCGTCGAGGCCGTCCGCGGGGTCGACGCGGCCGGGCGCCAGTTCCGGTTGCGCTGGACGGAGAACGCCGAGCACATCTCGCCGACGTTCCTCCCCGGAGGCCCCGGCCGACCCCGCTCCACGTGGTTGGTCGACTACACGCCGATCATCGAGCAGAGCCTCGTCGACCTGATCGCCTGGGTCGAGGACGGCGTCGAGCCGGCCGGGACCAGCTTCGAGATGAGCGACAACCAGGTCCGGCTCCCCGTCGAGGCCGCGGCCCGAGGCGGCATCCAGCCGGTCGTGTCGGTGGCGGCGAACGGCGGCATCCGAGCCGACGTGGGCGGGGGCGAGACGGTCGACGTCTCCCTGCAGGCCGAGATGCCGCCCGGCGCGGGTTTCCTCACCTCGGTCGAGTGGGACCTCGACGGCTCCGGGGCCTACGCCGACAAGGAGCCGCTCGACGGTACGGCGACCTCGCTGGAACGCACCGTGACCTGTTCGTTCGACGAGCCCGGCCCGCACTTCGTCACCGCGCGGGTGGCCGGGCATCGAGACGGCGACGCCGCGAGCCCGTGGCGCCAGCTCCACAACGTGGCCTCGGCCCGCGTCGTCGTGACGTGAGAACATGCTCGGTCGAGCAAGAGCCGACGAAGGGTGAGCGATGGCCGGACGACCCAAGAGCGCAGGGACCAGCGGTTACCGGCTCTCCGAGGAGTCCATCGTGCGTTCCGCCCGGAGGATCATCCAGCAGGTCGGTGTGGCCGGTCTGAGCATGCGGGTGCTCTCCGACGATCTCGGCGTCGCCCTCGGCGCCACCTACCACCACGTCCCGAACCGCCAGCTCCTGCTCCGCCTCGTGGCCCATGACATCTACCGCGACCTCGAGCTCCCGGAGCGCGACCACGGCGACTGGAGCGACCACATCTGCCTGTCGATCATCCGGTTCGTGGAGCTGCTGGACCAGCACCCGGGCATGACGACCGAGATCGCCCACGATCTCGACGGCATGACCCCCCAGGCGCTGGCCGCGTTCGTGCGGGAACGGCTCGACTCTGCGGGTTTCTCGGAGAAGGACGCCGGCACCGTGCTGGCCACGGTCTTCTTCTTCGTGATCGGGGTCACGCTGTCGGGGCCCCTCGCCGACACGACCGGCATGAGCCGCGCGATGCGCGACCTCTACTTCGAACCGGGCCTGCGTCTGGTGCTCCGCGGTGCCGCCGATCTGACGTGACGCGGCCGTCACACGTTCGTGGGGACGCGCTCGGCCTCGACGGCCCGACCGGCCGCGACCTGGGCGTCGTGCTGCTCGAGGCGCTCGACGAGGTTCTGTCCCTCGACATCGAGGTTCGGCAGGATGCGGTCGAGCACGCGGGGTAGCCGCCAGGCGCGCTCGCCGAAGAGGGTCATGACCGCAGGGACGATGACCATGCGGACGACGGTGGCGTCGAGGAACACGGCGACGGCCAGGCCGAGCCCGAACATCTTGATGATGGCGTCGTCGCCGAGGATGAAGGCGGAGAACACGCTGATCATGATGAGCGCCGCGGCGGTGATGACCCGGGCCGAGGCGGTGATGCCGGTCAGGACGCTCCCGGTGGCATCCCCGGTGCGGTGGTACTCCTCGTGGATGCGGGTGAGGATGAAGACCTCGTAGTCCATGGACAGCCCGAAGAGGATGGCGAACATCATCATGGGCAGGAAGCTCACGATGGGGAGCGTCTCGTCGACGCCGACGAGCCCCGCCAGCCAGCCCCACTGGAAGACGGCGACGATGACGCCGAACGACGAGCCGATCGAGACGAGGATCGCGAGCGCGGCTTTGATCGGAACGACGAGCGAGCGGAACACGACCAGCAGCAGGATCATGGTCAGACCGATGACGAGGGCCATGAACGGCAGGAGCGCGGCGCCCAGCTTGTCGGCGATGTCGATGATCGCCGCCGTGTTGCCGGCGACGTAGAACCTGGCACCGGTCTCGGCTTCGAGGGCGTCGCGGGGCCCGCCCCGCAGGTCGTGGATGAGTGCCTCGGTGCCCTCGTGGGCGGGACCGCTCTCGGGCACTGCGACGATGACGGCGGTGTCGCCCGAATCGTTGAGCGTGGGCGGCTGCACCGTCGCTATGCCGTCGACCTCGCCGAGGCCGGCGGCGATCTGATCGGCGGCCTGCTCGGGTGAGACGGTGTCGCTCAGGTCGGCGACGACGCTCAGCTTCCCGTTGTAGCCCGGCCCGAAGCCCTCGGCGATGAGGTCGTAGGCCCGGCGTTGGGTGGTGTCGGTCGACTGGGTGCCGGCGTCGGGCAGCCCGAGCCGCATGCTGGCGAGGGGGACGGCGAGGACGGCCATCACCGCGATGCCCGCGGCGAGCGAGGCGACGGGCCGGCGGGTGACGCTGCGGGCCCAGCGGGAGCCGATGGTCTCGCCCTCGTGCGCGCCGCCCGTGCGGTTCCTCAGGCCCGGCACCCGCAGGCGGTCGATGTTGTGGCCGACGAAGCCGAGCAGAGCCGGGAGCAGGGTGATGGCCACCAGCACGGCGATGGCGACCGTCGCCGCCGCCGCGAAGCCCATGACCGTGAGGAACGGGATGTTGAGGACGGCGAGGCCGGCGATGGCGATCATCACCGTGAACCCGGCGAAGACGACGGCGCCGCCGGCGGTGGCGTTGGCTCGGGCGGCCGACTCCTCGACGTCGAGGCCCAACCCCAGGTTCTGGCGGTGCCGGGTGACCACGAACAACGCGTAGTCGATGCCCACGGCCAGGCCGATCATGACGGCCAGGGTCGGCGCGGTGGACGACAGGTCGACGAAGGCGGACAGCACGCCGATGCCGCTGATGCCGATGCCGAGGCCGAGCAGCGCGGTCAGGATCGGCAGGCCCATGGCCAGCACCGAGCCGAACGACACCAGCAGGACCACGACGGCCACCAGCAGCCCGATCGCCTCCGACGAGGGCGGCTCCATCTCCTCGCCCGGGATGACCTCACCGCCGAACTCGACGGTCAACCCGGCCGAACGCACCGGCTCCACCGCCACGGCGACCGCGTCGCTGGTCTCCTCGTCGACCTCGAACGCCATGGCCGGGTAGCGAACCTCGGCGAGGGCGACGTTGCCCTCGGGCGAGAAGGACCCGCTCCCCGAGGGCGGCGCGGCGGCGCTGACGCCGTCGATCTCGCCGACGGCGGCCATGGCCTCCTCGATGACCGCCGCGTTCTCCGGGGCGTCGAGCCGGCTGCCGTCCTCGGCGGCGAACACGACCTGGGTCGACGACCCGCCCTGGGTCGGGAACCGCTCGTCGAGCAGGTCGAAGGCCTCCTGGGACTCGGTCCCCGGCAGGGTCAGCTCGTCGTTGGTCTGGCCGCCGGCCTCCGCCGACCACACGCCGGCACCGACGAAGAGGGCGATCCACACGAGGAGCACGTAGCGGCGCCGGCGCACGGAGAGGTGCCCGAGTCGGTACAGGAAGGTGGCCATCGCCGCAGATTACGTCAGTGTCTGCCAGATGGCACTATTGCCATATGTCACATCTGCCACCCGCGGGATCGCCCACGTAGAATCGCCCCATGTCCGCGCCCGAGGGGTCGCTTCGCCAGAGACACACCGAACGGACGCGCCGCCAGATCGTCGACATCGCCCTCGAGCTGTTCGCCGAGCACGGCATCGACGAGACCACGGTCGACGAGATCGCCGCCGCCGCCGACGTCTCCCCCAGGACCTTCTACCGCTACTTCCCGTCCAAGGAAGCGGTGCTGTTCCACAGCATCGAGGAGCGCCTGGACGAGATGCGGCGGCTCATCGCCGAGCGCCCCACCGACGAGCCGCCGTTCGAGACGCTGGTCGCAGCCCTTCGCCAGGCCGTCGACACGATGACCAACGACCCCCGGCGCCGCTCGGTGCTCCAGCGCCTGGTCGCCGAACGACCCCAGCTCCGCACCTACCAGCGCAACACCATCATCGAGCACACCGAGCGCCAGATCCTGGGGGCGCTCGCGCCCCGCGCCGGGATCGACCCCGGCGACCTCGGGCTCCGATCGGTCGTCGCCGCCGTCACCGCCTGCTTCGACCTCGCCCTGCGAACGTGGATCGAGCAGAGCGCAGCAGGCTCGTTCGACGACTACTTCACCACCACCCTCGACGCCTGCGCCACCAACTTCACCTCGGTCGGCCACCCTCTGCCCACTCGCCGGCGCTAGTCGGCCGTCAGCAGGCTCACTCCATGGCCGCGACGAGGGTGTCGAGCGAGCGCTGGAACTGGGCCCGTTGGGTCGGAGAGAGCTCGTCGAACAAACCGCTGATCTCGGCCAGGCGTGGGGCGAGTGAGCACTCCGCCGCGGCGACCCCGGAGGCGGTGAGCTCGAGGAGGATGGCCCGCCGGTCGCTGGGGTGCGAGACCCGGCGCACGAGGCCGTCGGTCTCCAGGCCGTCGGCCAGCGTGGTGAGGTTCCGGGCGGTCAGTCCCAGGCCGTCGGCAAGTTCCCTCATCTTGGCCGGGCCCTGGCAGTGCAGGACCTCGAGCACTCGAAGCCGGGGGTAGGTGAGCCCTCCTGCGGTGCCGGCGAGCCAACGGAGGAACGCCTGGGCGAAGCGAGCCGACGTCTCGATCAGGTCACGATGGGCGACGTCGATGTCAGGGTCGTGGGTGACGTCCACGCCGGAGGCCATGCCTGCAGGTTACCGCCGAGGCGTTGACCTCGGGACAATGTAAGGTGTGACACTCACACGTGTAACTATCACGCACTCGACCAGTTCTCCCATCGGAGGCCCTGCATGACCACCTCGACGCTCCCGCTCGCCATCGGCACCTGGCAGTTCGATCCTGCCCACTCCGGTGTCCACTTCAAGGTCCGGCACCTCGGTCTGACCAACGTGCGGGGACGGTTCAACGGCGTCGGGGCCTCGCTCGAGGTCGGCGAAGAGCTCGCCGGCACCCGGTTCGGGGCAACGATCGACATCTCCACGGTCGACACCAACCAGCCCGACCGTGACGCTCACCTGCGTTCGACCGACTTCTTCGGCGCGGACGCCCACCCCACGATGACGTTCGCCTCCACGGCCATCCGGGATCTCGGTGAGGGCGACTACGAAGCCGACGGCGATCTCACGATCAACGGCGTCACCAAGCCGGTCACCCTGGCCGTCGAGTTCACCGGCGCCGTCGTCCACCCCGGCGACGGCAAGGAGCACGCCGGTTTCATCGCCACCGCCCAGATCCTGCGCGACGACTTCGGGATCGACTTCAACATGCCGCTGGGCGTCGACAAGTTCGCGTTGGGCAAGAAGATCGACGTCGAGATCGACGTGCAGTTCACCCCGCCGGCCGACTGACCGATGAGCGACATCGCACCCATCCCCGCGACGCACCGCGACCTCCTCGAGGCCCGTGGTGTCGCGATCCTCAGCACCGTGGGCGCCGATGGCTTCCCCCAGACCACCGCCCTGTGGTACCTCCTCGACGGGGACGTCGTGCGCACATCCCTGCACAGGACCCGTCAGAAGTACCGCAACATGGTGCAGCACCCGCAGGCCACGCTGTTCCTCCTCGATCCGGCCAACCCGCAGCGCACCCTCGAGCTCCGCGCCGACGCCACCTTCGAGGACGACGCCGACAAGTCCTTCCTCGCGCGGCTCCTCGACCACTACGGCCATGATCTCGAGACCTTCCCGGCCCCCGCCGACAACCGCGTCGTGCTGACGCTCACGCCCCGCCACGTCGTCACCTACGGCGTTGCCGCCGGTTGACGGCACGTTGCCGATGAGGGTCTCGGTCATCGAGCTGGGGACGGTCGCGCCGGGCAGCGGTGAGAAGCAGGGCCTGGTCGACTCGGTGGAGACGGCACGTCACGCCGACGCGTGGGGGTTCCACCGGGTCTGGTTCGCGGAGCATCACCTGAGTCGGACGGGCGCCTCGCACCATCCGGAACTGCTGATCGCCGCGGCCGGGACGCAGACATCGGGCATCAGGGTGGGGTCGGGCGGTGTGCTGATGAACCACTACAGCCCGTTCAAGGTGGCCGAGATGTTCGCCCAGCTCGAGGCGATGTTCCCTGGTCGCGTCGACCTCGGCATGGGCCGGGCCACCGCCGGACCGGTCATCGATCTCGCGCTGCAACGCGACCGTCAGCGTCCGCTGCACGCCGACCACCAGCAACAGGTCCTCGAAACGCTGGCGTGGTTGTACGACGCGTTCCCCGAGGACCACCCCTTCGCCGGCAAGCCCCTGACGCCGTCGGTGCCGGAGGTGCCGCAGACCTGGCTGCTCGGCTCCAGCCCGGACGGCTCGAACCTCGCCGCCGGACTGGGGATCGGCTACACGTTCGCCGGGTTCATCACCCCCACCGGCGCGGCCGCGGCGCTGCGCAACTACCGCCAGCAGTTCCGCTCCAAAGGCTTCGGCCCGGACCAGCCACGCTCGATGCTGGCCGTCAACGTCACGGTCGCCGAGACAGCCGCCGAGGCCCGGCATCTGGTCGGCTCGGCCAAGGGCTTCTACGCGAGGCTGCGCCGCGTGGGCGGTGACGCGCAGCTCCCGTCGGCGGCGGAGGCCGCCCGCGAGCTGACCGATGCCGACAAGGACCAGCCGACCTGGATCGTCGACGGCCGGTGGCCGCAGTTCGTCGCCGGCGACCCCGACGCCGTGCGCGCCACGCTGGAGCAGATGATCGACGAGAGCCAAGCCGACGAGCTGATGGTGCAGAACCTCATCGCCGACCCGCTCGACCGGCGCCACTCCCACGAGCTGCTCGCGCAGATGTTCTCCCTCACCCCTCGACAGGTCCCGACGGCCGTCCGCTGACGGTCGCACCGCCATGAACGTGGGCCAGATGCTGGTGAACACGGCCCGGTTGCTGCCGGACCGGGTCGCGGTGACGTGGGGCGACCGGACGCTCACCTATGCCGAGCTCGACCGCCGGTCCAACTCGCTGGCGCGCGGGCTGGCGGCCCTGGGCGTGCGACGCGGCGACCGCGTCGCGGTGCTGATGCCCAACCGGCCCGAGCTGCTCGAAGCGATGTTCGCCTGCTTCAAGGCCGGGTACTGCCTGGTGCCACTGAACGCGCGCTTCACGTCCGACGAGGTCGCCTACCACGTCCAGGACGCCGCGGCCGCCGCCGTCCTCGCCGACGACGACGGCATCGATGTCGTGCTCGGCGCCGACGTCGGGCGGGCCGCGGTGGTGGTCGCCGGCACGGGCTCGACGCCCAGCGGAGCCGAGGACCTCGAGACCCTGGTCGCCGGCGACGACGGCGCCGTCAGCGCGGTGGTGCCGGTCGACCGTGACGACCTGGCCTGGCTCTTCTACACATCCGGCACGACCGGCCGGCCCAAGGGGGCCATGCTCACCCACGGGAACCTGTCGTTCGTCACCGCGTCCTGGCTCGCCGACCTCACCCCGATGACCGAGCACGATGTGACGTTGCACGCCGCGCCGCTCACCCACGGTGCCGGTTTCCACGCGCTCGCCGCCACCGCTCGGGGCGCGCACCAGGTGATCCCCCGCGAGACCCGCTTCGACCCGCCGGCGATCATCGAGCTGTTCGCCCGGGCCCGGATCACCAACACCTGGATGGTGCCGACGCAGATCGTCCTGTTGACCGACGCGGCGGCGACGCTCGGTCTCCCCGAGCTGCCCGACCTTCGCCACGTGGTGTACGGCGGCGCGCCGTTCGCCCCGGCCGAACTGCGGCGAGCCATCGAGGCGTTCGGTCCGGTGTTCGTGCAGCTCTACGCCCAGGGCGAGACCCCGATGACCGCCACCGTGCTGCCCGCCTCGCACCACACTGCTGCGTTGGCCGGCGATCGACCCGAGCTCCTCGGCTCGGCCGGGCTGTCTCGACCGGGCATGGACGTGCGGGTGCTGGGCCCCGACGACGAGGAGCTGCCGGCCGGCGAGGTGGGCGAGGTCTGCGTGCGCGGACCGGCGGTCATGCTCGGCTACTGGCAGCGCGAGGAGGCGACGGCCGAGACCCTGCGCCACGGCTGGCTCCACACCGGTGACCTGGGCCGCATGGACGAGCAGGGCTACCTCTTCCTGCTCGACCGGGCCAAGGACCTGATCATCACCGGTGGATCCAACGTCTACGCCGTCGAGGTCGAAGCCACGCTGGCCGACCACGCCCAGGTGCGGGACATCGCCGTCGTCGGTGTGTCCGACCGGACCTGGGGCGAGATCGTGGTGGCCGTGGTGGTGGCCGACGATCCGGGCGAGGCGACGGAGGCGACGCTGAGCGCGCACTGCGCGGCGCGGCTGGCCCGCTACAAGCAACCTCGCCGGTTCGTCTTCGTCGACCGCCTGCCCCGCAACGCCTACGGCAAGGTCCTCAAGCGCGACCTGCGCACTGCGCTGTCGAGCGATCCCGGCAACCGCTGACCTCGGTCAGGCCAGGTCCAGGTCGAGCAGCCTGATGGCGTTGCCGCGCAGGATCTTGTGGACCGTGTCGTCCGGCAGGCCCGCGACCAGGTCGGTCACGATCTCCTTGGTGTCGGGCCAGCTCGAGTCGCTGTGCGGGTAGTCGGTCTCGGCCATGACGTTGTCGACGCCTACCTCGTCGAGCGAGACGAGGCCGTGGGGGTCGTTGATGAAGCAGCCGTTGATGTTGCGGTAGTAGTAGGTCGACGGCGGCTCGGGGATGTGCTTGGTCTGTGCCCACCCCTGGTTGTCCTCCCACACCTGGTCGATCCGCTGCACGATGTACGGGATCCAGCCGAGCTGGCTCTCGGCGTAGAGCAGCTGGAGCGCCGGGAACTGCACCAGCACCCCCGACATCAGGAAGTCGACCATCGACGACATGGCGTTGGCGAAGGCCAGCGTGGCGCTGACCGACGGCGGCGCGTCGGGTGACGCCGCCGGCATCTTCGACGACGAGCCGATGTGCATGGCCACGACCGTGCCCGTCTCGGCGCAAGCCGCGAAGAACGGGTCCCAGTGCCCACCGTGGATGGTGGGGAGACCGAGGTGGAACGGCAGCTCGCTGAAGCACACGGCCCGGACGCCCCGCTCGGCGTTGCGGCGCACCTCGGCGGCCGCAGCCTCCACGTCCCAGAGCGGGATGATCCCCAGCGGGATGAGCCGCCCCCCGGAGTCGCCGCACCACTCCTCGACCATCCAGTCGTTGTAGGCCTTGACGCAGGCCATACCGAGGTCCTTGTCGTCGCCCTCGTAGAACGTCTGGCCGCAGAACCGGGGGAAGGTCGGGAAGCACATCGAGGCCTCGACCCAGCCGGCGTCCATGTCGTCGAGGCGGGCCTTCGGGTCGTAGCACCCCGGGCGCATGTCGTCGTAGGTGATGGGCGTGAGCGTCATCTCCTCCTTCGGCCAGCCCGCCGCCGCCACCATCCGCTTGTGCGTGTAGACGAGGTCGAGGTAGGTCCAGCAGTCGACCTTGGTCGGCGAGTCGTCGTCGAAGTGCTCGACGTAGCTGGCGGTGCCGACGTAGTCGATGTCGCGGATGCCCCGCCGCACCACCTTCGGCCCGAGCTCTCGGTGCTTCCGGGGGAGCCAGCGCTCCCAGACGTGCGGGGGCTCGACGACGTGGTCGTCGACGCTGACGAGCTTGGGTATCTCCACGATGTGCTCCTAGGAACGTCAGCGGACAGGTCCGCCTTGTCTCGTGTTGCGGTGCTGTGCTGCCGGAGGCCCCGCTGTTGAGCAGGTGCTCGGCCGCCTAATTCCCACGCGTGGGCTGCACGAGCCCCCTATCCGCGGGGCCTCTCAGGAACGTCGGTGGCTGCGCCGGCGGGTGAGCTCGGCGAGGACGTCGACCACGTCGGTCCCTGCGGCTCGGGCCTCCTCCTTGACCGCCTCCCAGTCGGCCAGGCCGGCCCGAGCCGCCTCGGCGTTGTCGTTCCACTCGGACGACAGCGGCGTGGTGATCTCGAGCCGCAGCCCGTTCGGGTCGTGGAAGTAGACGCTGTAGATGATCCTGTGGTCGACGGGGCCGAGGACCTCGATGCCGTTGGCCTGCAGCCACGCATGCCACCGGTCGACCAACTCGGGGGTGTCGACCTGCATCGCCAGGTGCTGGAAGGTGTCGTAGGCGGGGTGCGGGGGCGGTTCGAGAGGCGGGAGCTCCGGAGCCTCGAAGAAGGCGACGGTGGAACCGTCGGCCATGCGGAAGAACGAGTGGAAGTAGGGCACCGGCTCACCGGTGGAGGGGATGGCGTCGTCGAGCACCCCGTTGACCAGCTCCATGCCGAGGATGCGGGTGTAGAAGTCGGCGGTGGCCGCGGTGTCGCGGGTCATGTAGGCCACGTGGCTGAGCATCGCGGGCAGGCCCGGTCGCTCGGCAGCACCCGGCACGAGGCCGTCGAAGGAGTGGGTCTCGTCCTTGATGGTGGCGTCGGTCATCGCGCCTCCTCGTGGGTCGTCGGTCCCCGCCACGGTACGGACGCCGACATGTCGGAATTGCGTCGGCCGCGGCGGCACCACCCTCGAACGGATCTAGGTTCGGGCTAGAGGCCACCAACCCCCAGCGAAGGAATCACTCATCTAGTGGGGTGTCGCTGAAGTAGGCGCAGGTAACGGGTCCGCGTGCGGGTTGGGCCGGGCGGTCACGATGGTGGAGTTGTTGTCGTTGGCCCTGGGGGTTGGTTGTGGCTCGTCCACCGTCGGTGTTCGTTCGCGAGTTGTCGCCGGAAGAGGCGGTCAAGCTGCGCCGGATCTCGCGGACCTCGAAGATCTTCGCTCTGCGTCAGCGGGCGCAGATCTTGCTGGCCTCGGACACGAGGTCGTCGTGCCCTGACATCGCCCGGGTGCTCCAGACCGATGAGAACCAGGTGCGTCGGGTGATCGGGGACTTCAACACCGATGGGATGGCGTCGGTCCGCCCTCCTATCGGGGGCGGGCGTCCGAGGAGGATCGATGACACGGCCCGAGTTCGGATCCGTGCCATTGCCCTTGCCCGTCCCCGTGATCTCGCAGAGCCAGGAACCCGGTGGTCGTTGGCCACGCTGCGCCGCTACCTGGTCCGCCACCGGGTCGTGGTGTCGATCTCGAGGGAGCACCTGCGGCGGGTGCTCTCCTCGATGGGGATCACCGCCCAGCGCACCCGCACCTGGAAGTGGAGCAACGACCCGCTCTACGAACCCAAGAAGGGCTGGGTGCTGGCCGCCTACCAGGGCGCGGAGGCCGGCACCCTCGACGGCGTCGTGGTCTCCTTCGACGAGTGCGGCCCCATCTCGCTCAAGCCCCACGCCGGGCAGGGCTGGTTCCCATCGGGTCGCCCGGCCCGTCAGCGGGCGACCTACAACCGCACCCACGGTGTCCGCAAGCTGTTGGGCGCGTATGACGTCGGCGCTGATCGGTTCTGGGGGCGGCTGGAGAAGCGCTCGGTGACCGCCAAGGTCACCCTTGAGTTCCTGCGCGACATCCGCCGCCGCTACCCGCCCGAGGTCACGGTCTACATCGTGATGGACAACCTCTCGGCGCACTGGACCCCAGAGATCCGCCGTTGGGCTGCAGACAGCAACGTCGGGCTCCTGCCCACGCCGACCAATGCCAGCTACCTCAACCGCATCGAGTGCCATTTCTGGGCTTACGTCGAGTTCGTGGTCAACGGCAGCGACTACGCCAGCTGGGCCGAGTTCTCCAAAGCCAGCCAGGCCTACATCCGGCGCCGTAACCGCGACCGCCACGATCCCCGCATCATCGAGCTCGAGAACCGCCGCAAAGTCGCCTGACGATAGTTACCGGCGGAACGTTCCGCGACAGCCCACTAGCTGGTGTCGTGGTTGGTGGGGGTTCGTCGTCGCTGGTGTTGCTGGCGGCGTGGCGTTGTTCGTGGTTCCATGCCCACCGGTTGTGGGTGTCGCATCGGGCTCTGCCGTTTTCCTGGCTGGTCTCGCCGTCGTGGCTGCGGGGGTGCACGTGGTCGATCTGGCCGTCCTCTGCGAGCTTGGTGCACCCGGGCTGCGTGCACCATCGGTCGCGTAGTTCGATGGCGCGGCGTAGCCCTCCGCGGAAGAACGGCGCTCGTTTGGACAGGTCGATGACCCGAGACTTGGGGCCGTAGACGATGCGCTCGATGTCGGCCTCACCCAGATAGGGCACGAGTAGGCCGGGGGCGATCACCGTGCCCGTCGCCAGCTCGCAGAGCCGGCTGGGTGTGTCGGGCCCGATGTGCACCGAAAACAGCGGCCGCGGTTGCCTGTCGGAATCGGTGCGGGGCTCGTAGGCGGCGGAGCGCCGGGCCATCTCTACGAGCGCATCAGCCCGACGTTGCACCGGGCTGCGGGTGAGGTGCTCGCCGCGGGTGTCGTCACCATGGATCGCTTTGGCGGCGGCCCAGTCGGCGTCGAAGAGCTCTTGTTCGATGCGGGCCAGCTCCCCGGCCACGATCGCGCCGCCGACCGGGTCCAGGGTGCCGTCGATGCGGACCATGCCCCGCAGGAACTCCGACGCATGCAGGTTGCGGGACAAGAAGTCGTCGTCGCCTTGGGCTTCCTCGCCGTCTTCGTCGATCAGGCTCTCCCAGTACCGCAACGCCCGACCCAACCCCTCAAACGAGAGGGTCTTGGCGTCGTCGAGCAGTTGCTCCTCGGCTTGCGGGAACATGTCAGCGACCGGCTTGCGCCCCGAGCCGGCACGTCGAGCCAGCTCCACCACACGATCACGGTCGATCTCCCCGCCCTCGAACGCCTCCTTGGTGAGCGGCGCCGCCCGCAGGTTGCTGGACAGGTTCACCAGCGTCTTCGCCGCCCCAGGCGACATGTCACAGACCCGCCACAACCACGCCCAACACGCCTTCGAGCCATCCGCGCGCCACAGCTTGCGGTCATCGACCATGGCGACGCGACGGACCCGTTGAGCAGCGAACATCGACTCCAGTCCGGCCCTCTCGCACCCCATCCTCTCGAGATGCAAACCGCCACAAGCGGCGCTACCAGTCCCGAACCAGGACACAGACCGGCACCA
>DATHJB010000170.1 GCA_035316325.1 Acidimicrobiales bacterium | reverse complement strand
CGACAACACGACCGATCTGCACTGGCGCAAGTCCACCTTCACGGACAACGGCCAGTGCTTCGAGGTGGCCGAGGACGGGGACGAGATCCTCGTCCGCAACAGCAACCGCCCCGAGGCCGGCACCATCCCGTTCACCCGTGGCGAGCTGGCCGCGTGGGTCGCGGGCTGCAAGGCCGGGGAGTTCGACGACCTGGCCTGACCCGAGGGACCACGAGGGAACCGGGCCAGGGCTAGACACCCCGGTCAGGACAGTCGCTGAGGGGCACAGCGGCTATGTGTACCTTGCGGACATAGCCCCAGGCCCAGTTCAGCAGGACCGAAGCCCGGTTGCGGAGGCCGGCGAGGTAGAGCAGGTGCAGCACCAGCCAGGCCAGCCACGCCAGGGTGCCACGGAGGCGCAGACCGCCCGGCAGCTCGGCCACGGCCGCCCGGCGACCGATGGTGGCCATCGTCCCCTTGTTGCGGAAGCGGAACGCCTGGGTCGCCTTGCCGTCGAGCAGGCGGCCGATCTGACGGGCGACGTGGCCACCCGACTGCATCGCCACCGGTGCCAGCTGCGGCAGCGGATCGCCTTTGCGCCCCGGGACCGCTGCCACGTCGCCGATCGCCCACACCCCGGGCCGGTCGGCGACGGCCAGGTCGTGGCCCACGACGATCCGCCCGCCCTGCGTGGTCTCCAGGCCGAGCCGCTCGGCGAGGGGGTTGGCCCGCACGCCGGCGGCCCAGACCACGGTCTGGCTGGGGATCACCTCGCCGCTGCCGAGGCGGACGTGCCGCGGCCCGACCTCGGCCACGCCCTCACCCAGCCGCAGGTCGACCTGTCGGGCGGCCAGGGTCTCGGCGGCGTGCCGCTGCGAGCCGGGCTTGAACGGGGCCAGCACGGTGTCGCGCGCCTCCACCAGCACGACCCGGGCCCGGCCCACGTCGAGCCGCGGGTAGTCCCGCCGGAACACGACGGCCACCAGCTCGGCCAGCGCCCCGGCGGTCTCCACGCCGGTCGGCCCGCCCCCGACCACGACGAAGGTCAGGACCCCCTCGTCGATGAGCTCCGGCTCGGCGTCGGCGGCCTCGAACCGCTCCACGATGTGGTTCCGCAGCCGCCGGGCATCGTCGAGGGTGTAGAGCGGCAGGCCCCACTGCTCGGCGCCGGGGATGTCGAACCAGGTGGTGGTGGCACCGGCGGCCACGACGAGGTGGTCGAACGGCAGCGGCCGCTGCCCCGCCAGCTCGACCCGGCGGGCATCCCAGTCGACCCCGGTGACCTCGCCGCGCCGGAAGCCCAGGTTGCGCTGGTCGTGGAACAGCCCCCGGACGGGGTAGGCGACATCGGCGGCGTTCAGGCCCGACGTCGCCACCTGGTAGAGCAGGGGCTGGAACGTCGTGAAGTTCTGGCGGTCGATCAGCGCGACCTCGACCGGCTCGTCCGCCAGCCCCCGAGCCACGGCCAATCCCCCGAACCCGGCGCCGATCACCACCACATTGGGACGAACTCGCATCCCACACACTCCTTGTGAAAGTTCTCACAATCACTCTACCGGCTCACTGCCCCGACCACGACGGCGCCGAAGCTCCTCTGGTGACGGCCGACGGGGGTTATCGGCGAATGACGAGGCCGCGGTAGCCGTCGGTGAAGCCGGCGGCGCGGAAGGTGTCGGCCCATGGGGACGTTCGGATGGGGATGGTGTCGATGGTGTGGATCTCGACCTGGCGGGCGGCACCGGACGTGACCCGGGCAGCCAAGGCCGAGGGCCACTTCGGTGACGTGGCAGCGGCAGGGAACGTGACGATCGACTTGCCACCGCGCTCGATGTACGTCACCGGCTCGCCGTGGGCCAGGACCACCAGGGCGCCGGCGGCACGGGCCGGGCGGCCGGAGGACTCGGGCCACGGCAGCGCCCCGCCGTAGGGCTGGGCCGGATCGGTGGCGGCGAGGACCACCGTCGTGCCCTCCCCCGAACGGGCAGCGCGGAGACGGTCGACGGCGCCCGGCAGCGCGAACTGGGCCGCGCCCTGCCCGGCGACGAAGTAGCCCCGACGCACCCGCCCCCGCTCCTCCAACGCCTTGAGCACCGGATAGATCCCGGCGAACCCTCCTTCGATCCCCTCGCTCCGCGCCGCCTCCCGTGTGAGCACCCCGTGCCGCTCCAACAACTGCCCCGCCAACGCATGCAACGCCTCAGTCGTCGACGGCACCCCGACACCGTCACCCACGCCCGACGGTGCCGCGGCTGCCAGGGGTCGAGACGACAGGGACGAGACCGGGGACCAGCGGCCGGCGCCCTGGGGTGGGCCGACGCGGGCCAGGCGGCCGCGCTCTGGTCGGCGGCGGCCGCCCTGGGAGCGACGGACCTTCCCGGACACGAAGGACCGCATCGGCGCCAACGAGTCGTTGGTCACCTGGCCCGACCAGACCAGGTCCCACAGGGCGGCCAGCACCGAGACGTCGTCGTAGGGCTGGCCGGCCTCCTGGGCCATCCGCAGCAGGTCGTGCCAGAACGACGCACCCTGACGTCGGAGCCCGGCCAGGAGCGCGGCCGCCAAGGGGTCGTCCGGTACCTCGTCGGAGCCGGGCAGGAGCAGACCCGCCTGTTCCCGGAACAGCAGGCGCAGCCGGCCGTCGGTGGCGCCGAGCGCGCCCGCACCCACCCACACCAGCTCGCCCAAGGTGCACAGCTGGTCGAGGTCGGCGGGACTGAAGTCGCGCAGGCGGGCCGGCAGCACCTCCGACTCCAGCGCCGAGGCCGGCAACGCCAGCCCCTGCAGCTGGCCGACGACGTCGACCAGGGCGTCCAACCCCGTGCGCGACGACCCCACCCCATGCCACTGCTGCAGGAACCGCGCGTAGGTGGCGCCGTCGACCGGCTCGACCTCGTGGCGCAGCTTGGCCAGCGACCGCCGGCGCAGCTGGCGCAGCACCCCGACGTCGCAGTGCTCGCGCTCGATCCCGCCCGGCCGGAACTCTCCCGCCACGACCCGCCCCTCGGTCTCCAACCGCCGCAACGCCACGGCGACCCGCTCCGCGGTGACGCCGAGCCGGCCCACCACGTCGCGCACCACGAACGGCCCGTGGGTGCGGGCGTACCGCCCCACCAGGTCGACCAGCGGATCGTCGACCGGCTCGGTGAACGCCGCCGCCAGACCCATCGGCACCGCCACCCCCAGGGCGTCACGCAACCGCCCCGCGTCCTCGGCCCCACACAGATGGACGTCGCCCGCGACGGTCCCCCAGATCGCCCGCCGTTCCACCACCAACCGCTCTGCCCATGACGCCCCGGCAGCGCCCTCCGACCGGGCGTCGAGCTCGAGTGGGGTCAACGGCCCCAGGCGGCGGAGGAGGTCGTGCAGCTCGTCGGGGTCGCGGGCGCGGCGGCCGGGGACCAGGCATTGGAGCTCCAGCTCGAGGTCGGCCAGAGCGTCGGCGTCGAGCAGCTCGCGCAGCTCCTCGGCACCGAGCAGGTCGGCCAGCAGGTCCCGGTCGAGCGCCAGCGCCGCGGCCCGTCGCTCGGCCAGCGGGGCGTCGCCGCCGTACATGTAGACGGCGATCCAGCCGAACAGCAGCGACTGGGCGAACGGCGACGCCCGCGGCGTCTCCACCCCGACCACCCGCACCCGGCGCGACCGGATGTCGGTCAGGACGCCTCGCAATGCCGGCAGGTCGAAGACGTCGTTGATGCACTCGCGGGTGGTCTCCAGCAGCAGCGGGAAGCTCGGGTACTTCCCCGCCACCGCCAGCAGGTCGGCCGACCGCTGGCGCTGCTGCCACAGCGGCGTGCGCCGGTCGGGCCGGCGCCGGGGCAGCAACAGTGCCCGGGCCGCGCACTCCCGGAACCGCCCGGCGAACATGGCGGTGCTCGGCAGCCGGGCCACCACTAGGTCGTCGAGCTCGTCGGGGTCGATGGCCAGATCGTCGACCGGCAGCTCGTCGACCGCCTCCGGCAGCCGGATGACGATGCCGTCGTCGCTCCACATCAGCTCGACGTCCATGCCCCAGCGCTCACCCAGCTTGTGCTGCAGCGCCATCGCCCACGGGGCGTGCACCTGCGCCCCGAACGGCGACAGCACGCACACCCGCCAGTCGCCCAGCTCGTCGGGGAACCGCTCGACCACGATCGTGCGGTCGTCGGGCACCACGCCGGTGACCTCGGCCTGCTCGGCCAGGTAGGCGACCAGGTTGGCGGCGGCCCGCTGGTCGAGGTCGTTCTCGGCCATCAGCTGCGCCACCGCCGTCGCAGGCTCCAGTGCCCGGACCGAGCGCGTGAACTCCCCCAGCGCCTGGCCCAGCTCCAACGGACGACCCGGGCCGTCGCCGTGCCAGAAGGGCATCTTCCCTGGCTGACCCGGCGCCGGCGTGACGACCACCCGCTCGTGGGTGATCTCCTGGATCCGCCAGGTGGTGGCCCCGAGCAGGAACGTCTCGCCCACCCGACTCTCGTAGACCATCTCCTCGTCGAGCTCGCCCACCCGCGTGCCGTCGGGCAGGAACACCCCGTAGAGCCCCCGATCGGGGATCGTGCCCGGGTTGGTGACCGCCAGCCGCTGCGCACCCGCCCGCGCCCGCAGGCGCCCCTCGATGCGGTCCCACACGACCCGCGGCCGCAGCTCGGAGAACTCGTCGGACGGGTAGCGGCCCGAGAGCAGGTCGAGCACCGCATCCAGCAGCTCGTCGGACAGCTCGGCGAACGGAGCCGCCCGCCGCACCAGCCGGGCCAGGTCGTCGACCGGCCAGTCGTCCATGGCCACCATCGCCACGATGTGCTGGCACAGCACGTCGAGCGGGTTGCGGGGGAACTTGGTGGACTCGATCAGCCCGTCGCGCATCCGCTGCGTGACGACCGCCGCCTCCAACAGGTCGTGCCGGTGCTTCGGGAACAGCTTGCCGCGGCTCGGCTCGCCCACCTGGTGACCGGCCCGCCCGATGCGCTGCAGGCCCCGGCTGACCGCGCCCGGCGACTCGACCTGGATCACCAGGTCGACCGCGCCCATGTCGATGCCGAGCTCCAGGCTGGACGTGGCCACCAACCCCCGCAGCCGTCCTGACTTCAGCTCGTCCTCGATCTGCAGCCGCCGCTCCCTCGACAGCGAGCCGTGGTGGGCCTTCACCAGCTCCGGCAGGCCCTCGGGCAACGATCGGCCCTCGGCCTCGGCCGCCCGGTTGCGCCCCTCCGTCCACAGCTCGTTCAACCGGGTGGCCAACCGCTCGGCCAGCCGGCGGGCGTTGACGAAGATCAGCGTGGAGGTGTGCTCCTCGACCAGCTTCAGCAGCTCCGGATGGATCGACGGCCAGATCGAGCTGGCGTCGCCGAGCTCGCCCATGTCGTCGATCGGCACCACCACCTCGACGTCGAGCTGCTTGCGAACGCCCGCGTCGACGATCGCGACCGGGCGCGGCACTGCCGGCCCGCCATCGCCATCGGCCCCGACATCGAGCCCACCGAGGAACCGGGCCACGACGTCGAGCGGGCGCTGGGTGGCCGACAGCCCGATCCGCTGCACCGGCCCCTCGGCGATCTCCTCCAGGCGTTCGAGGCTCAACGCCATGTGCGCCCCGCGCTTGGTGGGCACCAGCGCGTGGATCTCGTCGACGATCACCGTCTCCACGCCCTGCAACGACTCCCGCGCCCGCGACGTGAGCATCAGGTAGAGCGACTCGGGCGTGGTGACGAGGATGTCGGGCGGATCCCGGAGCAGCCGCCGGCGCACGTCGGCCGGGGTGTCGCCGGTGCGCACGCCGATCGTGGGCTCCCGGAACGGCAGGCCCAAGCGCTCGGCCGCCGAGCGGATGCCGGCCAGCGGCGCCCGCAGGTTCTTCTCGACGTCGACCGCCAGCGCCCGCAGCGGCGAGAGGTAGACGACCCGGGTGCGGTGTTCGCGATCTCGACCACTGTCCGTAGAGGACGACGAGGCGGCGTCGACGACGAGCCGGTCGATGCTCCAGAGGAACGCCGCGAGCGTCTTGCCGGAGCCCGTGGGCGCCAGGATCAAGGTGTGCTCCCCCGCCGCGATCGCCGGCCAGCCCTCGGCCTGCGCCGCCGTGGGGCCAGGGAAGCTGCTCTCGAACCAGGCCCGTACAGCTGGCGAGAACAGGGACAATGCCACGAGAGCCACCCTATAGAGGGGGTGTGACGCTCAAGGGGGAGAGAACGGAACCCCGCAGCCCGATCGCCGCAAAACGCGGGCGACGGGGCCGCGGGGCCCCGTCGCGAACAGCCAGCGGAGGCGGGGCGGGCGGGCGGACAGGCACCCCACCCCCACCGGTCTGTTGCCCGCACGCTACCCCTGCCCCGAAACACCCAAACTCACTTTTCGCGAGATTTTGTTCGCTCTGCGTCACCGAGCTGTGACGACACCCAAACGTCGCCCGTAGGCGTAAGATTTGGAGGTGGTCGAGTACCAGTCTCGCGAGTTTCACCCCGCCTTCGAGGAGTACTGCGAGGCGATCTGGGAGCTCAAGGAAGACGATGTCGACGTGATCCAGGCCCGGGTCGCCGAGCGCCTCATGGTCTCGCGCCCGGCCGTCTCCGAGATGATCAAACGGATGCAGTCCGACGGCTTCGTCGTGCTCGAAGGCACCACCATCAACCTCACCGCCTCGGGTCGTGATCTGGCGGAGCAGGTCGTGCGGCGGCACCGGCTCGCCGAGCGGCTGCTCACCGACATCCTCGGGCTGCCCTGGGCCGACGCCCACCTCGAGGCCGGCAAGTGGGAGCACGTCATCTCCGAGCCGGTCGAGCAGGCCATCAACCGGGTGCTCGACAACCCCACCACCTGCCCTCACGGCAACCCCATCCCCGGTTCGAGCTACGCCGCGCCCGACACGGTGGCGCTGTCGCACCTGGGGGTCGGGGCGTCGTTCACGGTCAGCCGCATCCCCGAGGAGCTGGAGTTCACGCCGGGGCTGCTGGAGTTCCTCGAGGAGGCCGCCGTGCAGCCGGGTCACACCGGCGTGGTGACCGCCACCTCACCCGACGGCACCACCACCGTCGAGATCGACGGGCAGCACATCGGCATCGGCGCCTTCGCCAGCGCCCGCATCCTCGTCGCCGCGAACGCTCCCGCCCCCGCCCACGCCAGCTAGCGGCTGACAGCGGACGGCCAGCAGCAGCAGCTAGCCGGTCGTCGCGGGCACCGACGGCTCGACGTCGC
The DNA here is from genome assembly GCA_035316325.1 of Acidimicrobiales bacterium. Classification (NCBI taxonomy): domain Bacteria; kingdom Bacillati; phylum Actinomycetota; class Acidimicrobiia; order Acidimicrobiales; species Acidimicrobiales bacterium. The sequence continues at coordinate 126,949 of DATHJB010000170.1, read as the reverse complement.
CGCTCTCGGCACCGACCAGGGCGTCGGGCAACGGCAAGGCGTGCACGACGGCGAGGCGCTTCGTCGCCCGGGTGAGCGCCACGTAGAGCGCCCGCATGCCCTGGGCCTCCTCGGCCACGATCGCCGCCGGCTCGACCACCACCGCGGCGTCGAGCTCCAGGCCCTTCACCAGGCGAATCGGCACCAGCGTCACCTGCGACTCGAGGCCGTTGCGGGCGGCCCGGCCGTACTCCACCCCGGCGGCTTCGAGCGCGGCGGTGACACCGTCGACCAGCGTCTGCGGCACGATGACGGCGACGCTGCCCGGGTCGACCGCGTCCCGCTCCTCCAACGTCACCTGGACGACGCGGGCGAAGAGATCGTCGTCGGCCGCCGCCACGATGCGGGGCGGGTCGCCGACCTCGCGCACGCTGTCGGGCGGGTCGAGGCCGGGCGCCGCCACGGCCAGCACCCGGGCCGCCAGGTCCATCGTGGGCTGGGGGATGCGGTAGCCGATGGTCAGCTCGGCCCGGCGAGACGGGCGCTTCGACGGTAGGTGGGCCAGGATCTCGCCCCAGCCGGTGTGGGCCCAGACGCCCGTGGCCTGGGCGATGTCGCCGACGATCGTCATCGAGCCGTTGAGCGAGCGGCGCGACAGCATGCGCAGCTGCATCGGCGAGAGGTCCTGCGCCTCGTCGACCACGATGTGGCCGTACGTGCGCATCTCCTCGTCCTGGCGATCGTGGCGGCGGCGCTTCGGCTTGGGGCCGAGCAGCGCCCGGGCCTCGTCGAGCAGGGGCACGTCGGACACCGTCCACACGATGTTGCGGACGTCGATGCCGCGGGGCCGGAACAGCGACGTCCGCTCCTCGGCGTCGAGCTCGTGGCCGGCGGCCAGGTCGATCAGCGACTGCGAGCCGAACAGGTCGTGCAGCAGCTCGGCCGGGGTGAGCACCGGCCACATGCGCTCCAGCGCCTCCCGCACCTCGGGGGTGTGGCGCAGCCGGCCCTTGACCTCGTCGAGGGTGGTCGGCGTGCGGCTGGACTCGGTCAGCGCCTCGAACAGCCGGGCCTCCACGAAGCGGCGGCCGGCGTTGTGGGTGCGGAAGCGGCGGCGGGCCTCGGCGACCATCGACACCGTGCGGCGGACCGGAACCCGGAGGGTCTGCAGGCCGAAGCCGACCTCGAGCGGGCGACGCAGCGGGCGCTCCCGGTCGCGCACGGCCTTGGCCAGCACCCGGGCCATCCGCAGATCGCCCTTCACCCGGGCGGCGACGGCCTTGTCGAAGCCGGTCACCCGCACGTTCTCGACGAGGTCGGCCAGGACCGCCAGCTCGACGCCGGCCTCGCCCAGGCTGGGCAGCACCTGCTCGATGTAGCCCAGGAACAGGCGGTTCGGGCCGATCACCAGGACGCCCTGGCCCTCCAGCGGGAACCGGTAGGTGTAGAGGAGGTAGGCGGCGCGGTGGAGGGCGACCACCGTCTTGCCGGTGCCCGGACCACCCTGGACCACCAGAACGCCGGGCAGCTCGGAGCGGATGATCTCGTCCTGCTCGGCCTGGATGGTGCCGACGATGTCGGACAGGTGACCGGTCCGGGACTCCTCCAGCGCGGCGAGCAGGACACCGTGGCCCCGCACCTTGTTCCCGTTGTCGGAGACGGCCAGCCCGCCGTCGAGGAGGCCGGCACCCTCGCCGAACAGCTCGTCCTCGATGCCCAGCAGGCGGCGGCCCCGGGTGGCGAAGTGGCGGCGGCGTACCAGGCCCATCGACGCCCGACCGGTCGCCCGGTAGAAGGGCTCGGCCACCGGCGCCCGCCAGTCGACGACGAGGGGCTCCTGGGTGTCGTCGGCCACCGCGACCCGGCCTATGTAATAGGTGTCGCCGCCGTCGGACTGGGTGCGGTCGATGCGACCGAAGACCAGGCTGGCGTCCCCGAGGTTCAGGTAGTCGAGGCGGTTGGCGATGTTGCCCTCGATCATCTCCCGCTCCCAGCGGGCCTGCTCAGTGCCGCCTTTGCCCACCTCGACCATCGAACGCAGCCGCGTCGCCGTCTGCTTGGCGCGCTCCAAGCTGTCGTAGGCGCGGTCGATGTAGTCCTGCTCGGCAACCAGATCGGGGTGGAACGCCAATCGCCCCTCCAGCGGTCGAAAGAGTTGACCATGCTACCGGGGATCGGCCGACGGGTCGCTCCCCGGGTCGCCATGCCCCGACCACGGCAGGTCACCGAGGGGTCTTAGGGCGTGATGTCGAAGTCGAAGGGGTGGGCGGCCTCGCGGAGGTCGTGGTTGTCGACGTGGCCGTCGCCGGTGAGGTCGAAGTCGGACTGCGAGATGGCCTCGGCCGGGTCGTACGGGTCGTAGGCGTCGTCCTGCAGCGTCTCGAAGCCGTCACCCTCGTCGAGCGCGGGGACGGCGGGGGCACCGTCGAACGCGTCGGCCTCGTCCAGGGCCTCGTGGAGCTCGCCGGCGTCGAGGCCCGTGGCCTCCTCCATGTCCTCGAGCACCTCGGGGGCGTCGTCGCCGAAGACGTCCTCCAGGATCTCCACCAGGACGTTCTCGGCCTCGTCGTCGCTCAGGCCGTCGCCGAACGACGATCCGCCGTCGTCGCTCTCGGTGCCGCCGGTGCCGCCGGTGTCGGTGCTGTCGGTGTCGTCGCCGAACCCGGCGTCGGTGCTGTCGTCGAACGTGTTGTCGTCGGAGAAGTCGTCCTCGCCGAAGCCGTCGGTGAGTTCACCGGCGGAAGCGCCGAAACCGTCGCCGACCGAGCCCGAGGTCGTGCCGTCCTCCGGCGCCCCGTCTTCGTCAGGTGTCCTCATGGCACACATCGTCGCCTCCCTGGCACCCCCTGTCGACCAGGAGATTCCCCCTACCCGAGCGGGGCGCGTAGGGGGTTCTGGGGATGGGCCGAAAGAAGGGCGTAACTTGGCGGCGTGCCCAGCCCCGACGCCCCCTTCCTGCGGGCGTGCCGCAACCTGAGCGCCACTCGGGTCCCCGTCTGGTTCATGCGCCAGGCAGGACGTTCGCTGCCCGAGTACCGGCAGATCCGCGGCACCGGGAGCATCCTGCAGGCCATCCGCGAGCCCGACCTCGCCACCGAGATCACCCTCCAGCCCGTGCGCCGCCACGGGGTGGACGCGGCGATCCTCTTCAGCGACATCGTCGTGCCGGTCGAGGCGATCGGGTTCGGCGTCGACGTGGCGCCCGGCATCGGTCCCGTGGTGGCCGAGCCGTTCCGCTCCGCAGCCGACCTGCAGCGGCTCCGCCCCCTCGAGCCCGACGTCGACTGCCCGTGGGTGGCGCAGACCGTCCGCCAGCTGGTGACCGAGCTGGGCGACGTGCCGCTCATCGGGTTCGCCGGGGCGCCGTTCACCGTGGCCAGCTACCTCGTGGAGGGTGGGCCGTCACGGGAGCTGGCCCGCACCAAGGCGCTGATGGTGGGCGACCCGGGCCTGTGGGCCGAACTGGTCGACCGCCTCGCCGACCTGGCGCTGACCTCGGTGCGCAACCAGGTGGAGGCCGGGGCGTCGGCGGTGCAGATCTTCGACAGCTGGGCGGGCGCGCTGAGCCCAGACCTCTACGAGCGTCACGTGCTGCCGGCCAGCGCCAAGGTGTTCGCCGGCCTCGCCGACCTCGACGTGCCCCGCATCCACTTCGGGGTGACCACCGGTGAGCTGCTGCCACTGCTCGCGAAGGCGGGAGCCGACGTGGTGGGCGTCGACTGGCGGGTGCCGCTCGACGAGGCACGGCGCCGGCTGGGCCCTTCCCTCGCGGTGCAGGGCAACCTCGACCCGGCGATCTGCCTCGCCCCCTGGCCCGCGGTGGCCGAGCAGGTGCGGGCGATCCTGGCCCGCAACGGCGGCCGACCCGGGCACATCTTCAACCTGGGCCACGGCGTTCTGCCCTCCACCGATCCCTCGATCCTCTCGCGCATAGTGGAGCTGGTGCACGCAGAGGGGACGGCCGGATGACACAACGGGGACTCGTCGTGATGGCGTACGGCACGCCGGCGTCGGCTGACCAGGTGGCGGAGTACTACACCCACATCCGCCACGGTCGACCGCCCAGCGACGAGCAGCTCAAGGACCTGCAGCGCCGCTACGACGCCATCGGCGGACTGTCGCCCCTGGCCGAGCGGACCCGCGAGCAGGTGGGCGCCCTCAGCGACGGGCTGGAGGCGCGGGAGCCCGGTGGTTGGCGAGTCGAGCTGGGCAACAAGCACGCACCGCCGTACGTCGAGGACGCCGTGAAGGCCCTGCTCGAGGACGACGACGTGGAGCAGGTGGTGGGTCTGGTGCTGGCACCGCACTGGTCGCGGGCGTCGGTGGGCGAGTACCACCAGCGGGCCGGGGCCGTGATCGTCGAGGCCAACCGCGGCATCGTCTACAGCGGCATCGAGAGCTGGCACGACCTGCCGGCGTGGGTCGACCTCCAGGCGTCGCGGGTGCGGGAGGCGTTGGACCCCCTGCCGGACGCCACGAAGGTGCTGTTCACCGCCCACAGCCTCCCCGAGCGGGTGCTCGACCGCGATCCCTACCCCGACCAGCTGCAGGCATCGGCGCTGGCCATCGCCACCGGGGCCGGGCTCGACCCGTGGGCCGACTGGGCGCTGGCGTGGCAGTCGGCGGGGCGGACCCCTGAACCCTGGCGCGGGCCGGACGTCCTCGAGGTGATCCGCAACCTGGCCGCCACCGGTCGGGCCGAGGGCGTGCTGGTGTGCCCGCAGGGCTTCGTGTCGGACCACCTGGAGGTGCTCTACGACCTCGACGTCGACGCCGCCCGGGTCGCCGAGGAGGTGGGGCTGGCGTTCGCCCGCACCCCGTCGATCAACGACGACGCGTCGGTGATGGAGGCCCTCGCCGAGCGGGTCTTCGGGATCTGTGCCGCCGGCAACTGGGCCCGGCCGCGGTCCACGTCGTCGTGAACGTCGACGTCGCCGTCGTCGGTGGGGGGATCGCCGGGCTGGCGGCGGCGTGGGAGGCGCGGCGCCGGGGGGCCGACGTGGTCGTGCTGGAAGCCGATGGCCGGGTGGGCGGCAAGCTCCGGACCTCGCCGGTGGCCGGTGTGGCGCTGGACGAGTCGGCCGACGGGTTCCTGGCCCGGGTGCCCGAGGCGGTCGAGCTGTGCCGGTCGGTGGGCCTGACCGACGAGCTGGTGTCGCCGGCGACGGGCGCCGCCTACCTGTGGTCGGAGGGGACGCTGCGGCGGCTGCCGTCGGAGCAGCTGCTCGGGGTGCCGACCGACGTCGACGCCGTGGCCGCCACCGGGATCCTCACGGCGGCCGGTCTGGCCCGCCTGCGGGAGGACCTCGACCGCCCCGACGACCGGCCCCCGGGCGACGCCGACGAGGCCATCGGAGCGCTGGTCCGGCGGCGGCTGGGCGACGAGGTGCTCGACAAGCTGATCGCGCCACTGGTGGGTGGCATCTGGGCCGCCGACTGCGACGCCCTGTCGCTGCAGGTCGCCACGCCCCAGCTGGCCGAGGCCCGCCGCCGGAACGCCAGCCTCGTCCGGGGCGCGGCAGAACTGCGGGCGGCCGCGCCGAGCTCGGAAGCCCCGGTGTTCCTGGCCCCCCGGGGTGGGATGGGCCAGCTCGTGGACGCCCTGCGGGAGCGCCTGGGCGACGCCGTTCGGGTCGCGACGCCCGTCGATGCGCTCGACCGACGGGACGGGCGGTGGCACGTCGCCCCGGCCGGGATCTCCGCCGACGCCGTCGTCGTCGCCACCCCTGCCGGGATGACCGCCAAGCTGGTCGGGCCGCACGCCCCCGACGCCGGGGCACGGCTGGCCGACGTCGGCTACTCCTCGGTGGCGCTGCTGGCGCTGGCCGTGCGGCGTGAGGACATCGAGCGGGACCTCGACGGGTCGGGCTACCTGGTGCCGCCGTCGGAAGGGCGGCTGCTGACCGCCTGCTCGTGGACGTCAGCGAAGTGGCCGCACCTGGCCCGGGCCCTCGACCCCGAGCTGGTGCTGCTGCGGGCGTCGGCCGGGCGGGCGGGCGACGAGCGGGCGCTCGGGCTCGACGACGACGCCCTGGTCAGTGCCCTGCTGGCCGACCTGGGGGCCACGATGGGCCTGCACGGCACGCCCGTCGACGTGCGGCTGACCCGCTGGCACGACTCCTTCCCCCAGCCCCGACCGGGTCACGCCGACCGGGTGGCCGCCATCCGAGCCGACCTCGCCGCCCACGCCCCGGGCGTCGCCGTCGCCGGCAGCTGGGTCGACGGGGTGGGCATGCCCGCCTGCATCCGCTCGGCGCAGCACGCCGTCGCCAGCGTCCTCCCGCGCTGAGGGGCTGCGCGGATAGGCACGACTGCTCGTCCTCGGCGCTTCGCCGCCGAGAGGTCGAACGATGCGCGAGCTGCCCGCTCTTGGCGCCTACGGCGCCGGGCCGCTCGGGCCACGCCTCGCCTGTCGGCTCGGCTCCTGACGTGGGAAGATCCATGGCCGTGTCCGCTACCGCCAACCGGATCCGCACCCCCGTGCTCGCGCTCGGGTCGGGAATCCTGCTCGCTGCGGCCCTTCCACCCTGGGGGTGGTGGCCCCTCGCCTTCGTCGGCCTCGTCGCGCTCGACCGCCTGATCGCCGACCAGCCGCGATGGACGAGGTTCCGCCGGGGCTGGCTCGTCGGGCTGGGCCTGTACCTGCCGTCGCTGCTGTGGATGCAGGACCTGACGCTGCCGGGCTACTTCATCGCCACGATCGTCTACGCCGCGCTGGTCGGCGTCGCCGCGGCGGTCGTCCCCGCCACGTCGCCGGGCCGCTGGGTGGCCCTGCCCGGAGCGATCGCCCTCACCGAGCTGCTCCGCTGGTCGTGGCCCTTCGGCGGCGTGCCGCTGTCGAGCCTGGCCGTCGGGCAGGTGGCCAGCCCCCTGGCACCCGTGCTGCGGGTCGGCGGGTCGCTGCTGCTGGTCGAGCTGACGGTGATCGCGGGGGTGGCGCTGGCCGCGGCCGTGAGCCGGCAGTGGCGCGCCACCGCCGTCGGGGCCGGTTGCGTGGTCGTCGCGCTCGCGTTCGCCGCGCTCGCACCCCGGGGCGAGGCCGTCGACGGCGGCGAGATCGACGTCGCCCTCGTCCAGGGCGGCGGTGAGCAGGGCACCCGTGCCGAGGACACCGACGAGCGCCTCGTGTTCGAGCGCCACGTGGAGGCGAGCCGAGAGATCGACACGCCCGTCGACCTGGTGGTGTGGCCCGAGGACGTGGTCGACGTCGACGGTCCGATCGACGAGTCCCGCGAGGGCGAGGAGCTGTCGGACCTGGCGCAGGAGCTCGACGCTCCGATCGTCGCCGGTGTGGTGGAGGGCGACGGCCCCGAGCACTTCCGCAACGCCTCGGTGCTGTTCGAGGCCGACGGCGAGATCGTCGACCGCTACGACAAGGTGCACCGCGTCCCGTTCGGCGAGTACGTGCCGTTGCGGTCGCTGATCGAGCGCTTCGCGGGCGACTCCCTGACCGATCGGGAGGCGATCATCGGCGAGGGTCCCGCCGAGCTGGACACCTCCGCCGGTCCGGTGTCCGTGGCGATCTCCTGGGAGATCTTCTTCGGCGACCGCGTCCGTGAGGGCGTCGAGCAGGGCGGCGAGGTGGTGTTGAACCCCACGAACGGCTCGTCGTACACCGGCACGATGGTGCAGACCCAGCAGGTCGCGTCGTCACGCATGCGTGCCATGGAGACCGGGCGCTGGGTGCTGCAGGCCGCTCCGACGGGCTTCACCGCCATCATCGGACCGGACGGCACCGTGCACCAGCGCAGCGCGGTGAGTGAGCAGACCGTGCTCCAGGACACGGTCGTCCGGCGCAGCGGCAACACGATCTACACCCGTCTCGGCCTGCTCCCGGCCTGGATCGTGGCCCTGTTCTCCCTGGTCGCCGGGTGGTTCCTGTCCCGTCAGGCAAAGCGCAACGAAAGGCAGCAGCAGGTGGTCGACCCACCACCCACTGCGGCCGACGACGCAAAAACCAGGGACTTTGCACCCTCTGGGGGGTGACGGTCTCGTTACGGTGTGGCGTCCCACGGCAACCGACGTGGGGAACGGGAGACGGGAATGTCGTTCATACTCGGTCTGGACGTCGGCACGGCATCCGGGGCAGGCGCCACCAAGCAGGGCGGGCGAGTGCAGCCCTGTGCCCTCGGCGAGCGCACCGCCACGTTGCCGGCGGTCGTGGTGCTCCACGACGACGGCTCGGCCCTGGTGGGCGACGAGGCCGAGCGCGTCGCCGGCCTCGAGCTGACCCGGGTGGCGCGCGGCCTACGCCACGACCCCGTCCTCCAGCAGACGCCGATCACCGTCGGCGGCGAGATCCGCACCCCCCACGAGCTGCTCCGCACGCTGTACGCCACCATCGCGCAGCGGGCCGGCGCCCTCCACGGCGGGCCTCCGGGTCAGGTCGTGCTGGCGCACCCGGCGGTGCCCGAGGGCGTCCGCTGCGAGGCCGTCGAGCGCATCGCCGACGAGCTGTTCCCCAGCGCGCTGGTGGTGCCCGACCCGGTGGCGGCCAGCGTGAAGCTGGCGTGCGACGGCGTGCTGCCGTCCGACTGCACGATCGCCGTCTACGACCTGGGCGGCGGCACCTTCGACACCAGCCTGGTGCGACGCCAGGGCGACCGCTTCTCGATCATCGGCGACCCGGCCGGCCTGAACGACTTCGGCGGCATCGACATCGACGACCTGGTCCTCGACCACGTCGACCGCATGCTCGACGGGGCGATCGCCCGGCTCGACCTGGGCGACCCGGCGTCGATCGCGGCGCTGTCGCGCCTGCGGGCCGAGTGCCGCGACGCCAAGGAGCGGCTGTCGTACGAGGCGGAGGTGACCATCGACGCCTCCCTGCCCAGCAGCCCGGCCCTGGTACGGCTCACCCGCGACGACTTCGACGCCATCCTGTACCCGCACCTGGAGCTGACCGTCGACGTGATGGTCGAGATGGTCGACCGCACCGGCGTCCACTCGCGGGACGTCGACGTGGTGGCGCTCATCGGCGGGTCCGCCCGCATCCCGGCAGTCGCCGACGTCGTGTCGGCCCGCACCGGCATGCAGGTGCTCGTCGACCCGTTCCCGGAGCTGACGGTGGCGGTGGGTGCCGTCCAGATGGTCGACGAGGAGCCGGCGGCCCCGGCGCGGTTCACGTTCCCCGAGGTGGGCACGCGGCCGCTCAGTCCCCTCGGTGCCACCGGTCCCGGCGTCCCGGGCGGGTACGGCGCCCTCGGCTACGACGAGGTCGACGCCCGGTCGCCGGCCGTCGGCACGGTGGTTGCCGACCGCCCGCTGGCCTCCCCGGGCCTCGGCGTCGACCCGACCCTGCGGCGCGACCACCCGCAGCCGCCGGCCCCGTCCCCGCACCACCACGAGAACGCCGAGTACGACGACGCCGAGTTCGACATGGGCGGCTCCCGCTCGCGGTTCGGTGAGCTGGTGGGCCAGGGGCTCAACGTGCGGGCGGGCGCGGCCGTGCTGAGCGCCCTCGCCGGCGTGGCCGTGGTGGTGGCCGGTGCCCTCGCGCTGGGTGGCGGTGGCGGCGACGACACGACCACCGACCAGGGCGGCGTCAGCGCCCTCGGCTCCGACGACACGGTGGGCGACCGATCGGGAGCGGAGGCCGTGCACGGGTCGTCCTCGTCGCTCGACAGCACATCGTCCTCGTCGTCTTCCTCCTCCACCACGACAGACGACGACGAGGACAGCGACGGCGGGCGGGGCGGCGGCGCCGTGAGCTCGTCAACCACCCGCGACGACACCACGACCAGCCATCCGACCCGGCCCCCGTCGACCCACCCGTCGACCACCGGCCCCACGACGCCGTCGACCAACCCGTCGACCACCAACCCCACCACCACGTCGACCACCGAGTCCACCACCACGACCACGGACCCGTCGACCACCACGTCGTCCACCACCACGCCGCCGAGCTCGACCGAGACCACGAACCCTCCCGACGACCTCCGACCGTCGCTCCGCGACGTCCCGCCCGACCGCTGACCCCGCCCTGAGGCCGCGCCGCCACCGTCCGGACGCTCGGGAGGGGCGGTTGCACGCAGCCTGTAACCTGTTCCGAATCCAGCGCCAGCACCCTGCTGGGGGGTGTGCGCAGAAGAACTTGACCGCTTGGTCAGTTGGACGGAAAGGTTTCGGGCCATGTCGCCGGAGCGACCCCTGCGGATCGCACTACTCGCCTACCGCGGCAAGCCCCACGTGGGTGGGCAGGGCGTGTACGTACGCCATCTGTCCAAGGCCCTGGCCGACCTCGGGCACCACGTGGAGGTGCTCGGTGGCCAGCCCTTTCCGGTGCTCGACGACCGCGTCCCGCTGATCGAGCTGCCGAGCCTCGACATCTACAACGACCACTTCCCGATGCGGATGCCGGGCATCTGGGAGCTGAAGCACTGGCAGGACTTCGTGGAGGTCTCGTCGTTCTCGGCGGGCCAGTTCCCCGAGCCGCTGGCGTTCAGCCTCCGAGCCTGGTCGCACCTGCGCAAGCGCAAGGGCGACTTCGACCTGGTCCACGACAACCAGTGCCTCGGCTACGGCCTCCTCGCCATCGAGCGCGAGGGCATCCCGGTGCTGGCCACCATCCACCACCCCATCACCGTCGACCGGCGCCTCGAGCTGGAGCACGCCGAGAGCCGGTACCGGAAGTTCTCGCTGCGGCGCTGGTACTCGTTCACCAACATGCAGACCCGGGTGGCCCGGCGCATCCAGCGGGTGGTCACGGTGTCGGAGAGCTCGTTCAAGGACATCGTCGCCGACCACCAGGTCGACCCGGCGAAGATGGCGATCGTGCCGGTCGGCGTCGACGTCGACCTGTTCCGGCCGCTCCCCGAGGTGGCGCCGGTCCCCGGCCGCCTGGTGACGACCGCCTCCGCCGACGTGACAATGAAGGGCCTGCGGTACCTGCTCGAAGCGCTGGCCAAGCTGCGGACCGAGCGCCACGACGCCCACCTGGTGGTCATCGGCCGGCGCAAGGAGGGTGGCCGCTCCGACGAGACCATCCGCCGCCTGGGGCTGGAGGACGCCGTCGAGTTCGTGTCCGGCGTGCCCGAGGAGCGGATCATCGAGCTGTACGCCGAGGCCCAGATGGCCGTGGTGCCGTCGCTCTACGAGGGCTTCTCGCTGCCGGCGATCGAGGCCATGGCGTGCGGCACGCCGCTGATCGCCACCTCCGGCGGGGCCCTGCCCGAGGTCGTCGGCAAGGACGGCGACACCGCTCTGGTGGTGGCCCCCGGCGACTCCGACGCCCTGGCCGCCAAGATCCGCTGGGCCTTCGACCAGACCGACCTGCGCGACACCGTCGGGCGCCGGGGACGCCAGCGGGTCGTCGACCAGTGGTCGTGGCGGCACACGGCCGAGCGCACCGTCGAGCAGTACCGCATCCGCCTCGACCAGGCGTCGGCTTCAGCGGCGGCTCACTGATCGCATGCTGACCGTCGACTACGACCGGCTGGGGTTGGCACCCGGCGATCGCCTCCTCGACCTGGGCTGCGGCGCCGGTCGTCACGCCTTCGAGGCGCTGCGCCGGGGCGCCCGGGTGGTCGCCTTCGACTACGACGAGGGCGAGCTCAAGGACGTCGCCGGGATGGCCGCCGCCATGGCCGCCGACAAGCAGATCCCTGCCGAGGGCCACTCGGCCTGCACGCGGGGCGACGCCACCCGCCTGCCGTTCCCCGACGGATCGTTCGACCGCATCATCGCCGCCGAGGTGCTGGAGCACATCGCGGGCGACGAGGCCGCCATCGGCGAGCTGGCCCGGGTGCTGCGGCCCGGCGGCTCGATGGCTGTGACCGTGCCGGCGTGGCTGGCCGAGCGGGTCTGCTGGGCGCTGACCGACGAGTACCACGCCCCCTTCGTCGAGGGTGGCCACGTGCGGATCTACACCGAGTCGGGCCTGCGGGCGAAGCTGCGGCGGGCGGGCCTCAAGCCGAAGGGGTCGCACCACGCCCACGGCATCCACAGCCCCTACTGGTGGCTGCGCTGCGCCGTCGGGCCCACCAACGACGAGCACTTCCTGGTGAAGAAGTACCACACGGCGCTGGTGTGGGACATCGCCGGCACACAGCCGTGGGCCCGCTTCACCCGCCTGGCCGACCGGGTGCTCAGCCCCGTGATCGGTAAGAGCATCGTCATCTACGCACAGAAGCCACTCTCGGTGAAGGAGAGTGCTGCATGAGGAGCTTCGTAGCGGGCGAGTTGCAGCCCACCGTCGACGCCATCGCCGAGTGGCAGCTGCCCTCGGGGATGATCCCCTGGTTCCCCGGTGGCCACGCCGACCCCTGGAACCACGTCGAGGCGGCCATGGCGCTGACCCTCGGGGGCCACGACGCCGCCGCCGACCGGGCCTTCCAGTGGCTGGCCGGTCTCCAGCGGCCCGACGGCGCCTGGCACCAGTACTACCTGGCCGACCGGGTCGAGCAGGACAAGCTCGACGCCAACGTGTGCGCCTTCGTCGCCGCCGGCGTGTGGCACCGCTGGCTGTGCACCGGCGATCGTGGCTTCGCCGAGGAGATGTGGCCGGTGGTGGAGCGGGCCATGGACTTCGTGCTCGACCTCCAGACGCCGCGGGGCGAGATCCTGTGGGCCCGCCACACCGACGGTACGCCGTGGTCGTTCGCCCTGCTCACCGGATCGTCGTCGATGTGCCACTCGTTGCGGTGCGCGATCGCGCTGGCCGGGCTGCTGGGCCACGAGCGTCCCGACTGGGAGCTGTCGGCCGCCCGGCTGGCCCACGTGATCCGCCACGACGAGGCCGAGGCCTTCTCCCCCAAGCACCGCTGGGCGATGGACTGGTACTACCCGGTGCTCACCGGTGTCGTGACCGGCGAGGAGGGTCGGGCCCGGCTGGCCGCCCGCCACGACGCCTTCGTGCTGGAGGGCCGGGGCGTGCGCTGCGTCGCCGACCGGCCGTGGGTCACGGTGGCCGAGACCTGCGAGTACGCCCTGGCCAACCTGGTGGTGGGCGAAGCGGAGCGGGCACGGGAGCTGTACGGCTGGGCGCAGCAGTTCCGCACCGACGACGGCCGCTACTGGACCGGCACCGTCTACCCGGACGAGAGCCGCTTCCCGGCCGACGAGCGCTCGACGTACACGGCCGCGGCGGTCGTGCTGTGCGGCGACGCCCTGGCCGGCGAGTCGGGCGTGGGCTCCCCTGCCAGCGGGCTCTTCACCCGCCATGACGCCCTGCTGCCGGCGCTCCTCGACGCCGACACCCCGGTCAGCGACCGCGACTGATCCGCCCGGGCGGGTGCTTCCCCCGGCAAATTGCGTTCATTCGGCCGCTATGTGCGGGTTTTCGAGCGCAATTTCGGGGTTGGGGTTGGGGGAGGTGCGGGTCGCGCGGCTCGCCAGGTCGAGGAGGATGCGGTCGGACTCGATGCGCACGTCGTAGGTGGGTTGGCACTCGGCCTTGGTGGCCTCCCAGCCGGTGCCGAGCTCGAAGGCCCACTGGTGGCCGGGGCAGACGAGCTTGCCGTTGAGCACGACGCCCCTGTGCAGCTCGCGCTGACGGTGGATGCACTGGTTGTCGAAGGCGTGGACGTCGCCGTCGTGGAGTAGCACGAGGACCTCGCCCTCGTCGTGCGGCACCACGACCTTGCGGCGGCGGCGCAGCTCGGCGACCCCGCCGACGTCGACCCAGGTGGAGGTGCTCATCGGTCCGTGTCGGCCCCGGAGAGCCACTTCGCCCGCAGCCGCTCGGCGGCGCGATCCGAGATCAGCGCCGTCTGGTTCGGGTCCCACTCCACCGCCACGTCGCCGCGCACGTAGGTCTGGCAGGCCAGCCGGTAGCCCTGGCCGAGCAGCTCCTCGCCCAGGGTCTCCCGCTCCCGTCGTCGGGCCGACTCGAGGTTCTCGGCGCCCTCCACCACCCGCACCCGATCGGTGCCGCAGTTGCCGCTGGCGCACTTGAACGGCACCCCGCACTCCCGGCGGATGGCGACGCGTAGCAGGTTGACGTCGTCACCGTCGTCGAAGTCGACCTGCCGGTCGCTGGTGAGGAACCGGATGGTGGGCACGGGGACGCCCGAGGTCAGGCCGTGACGGCCTCGAGGTCGGGAGCGACATAGGTGTCGTACAGCGTCTTCGTGTACGAGAACCGCATCTCGGCGCCGTGCCGGACGAGCTGGAGGGCCCGCTGCTGCAGCGGCACGGTGTCGCAGTGGTCGAGCACGATCTGGTAGCCGCGCTCGCCGTGCACCTCGTCGCTGGTGATGTGCAGGTCGAAGAACTCGGCTTCCTCCTCGCTGAAGCCGTACTTCTCGAGCAGCGCCGGGTACTGGCGGCGGTAGATCGACGGGACCTGCGACTCCAGGCCCACGACCAGGGCCGCGGTGGCCACGGCGAAGTGCTCCCGGAAGGCGACGGCGTAGCACCAGCCCTGGAGGCCCCGGGTGACGGGGGTGGCGTTGTCGATGTCGGTGACCCGCTCGGCGGTGGTGCCGCAGGCCTCGGCGAAGCGGATGAGCAGGTCGGTGTGGCGGACGTCGGACAGCTCCTCCTCGTACATGTTCTGGAGGAGGAAGTCCTTGGCGTCGGTGAGGTTGTCGGGCGTGTTGGCGTAGATGTAGCTGAGGTAGTCGGCGAAAGGGCCCACGTAGTGGTAGTGGTTCTCGGCCCACCGGGCGAAGTGGTGCCGCTGGAGCTCGCCGTTGGCCCATGCTTGGGAGAAGGAGGCGTTCTTCGCCTCACGACCCTTGATCGCATCTTCGAGGGCTGTCCTGAACTCGTCTCTGGCCAGCAGGTCTGCCATGGGAGTGGTCCCTTCCGTACGGATTCTGATCCCCTCGTCCTTCATTTGTATACTGTCTACAAATCCCTCATGACGCAAGCCCCTTCTTCCCCCGAACAGGCCTGCTGACGTGCCCCACGAGGTGGCCGTCATGGCCGAGCAGTGCACCGGGCGCGGCGCCCACGGCGTCGTCTGCGCCGCCGCGCCGCTCGCCGCCTCGGCGGGCGCGCAGGTGCTGCGCGAGGGTGGCAACGCCTACGACGCCGTCGTCGCCATGGCGCTGGCCGAGGGCGTGCTCCTCCCGCCCAAGTGCGGGTTGGGGGGCGACCTGGTGGCGATCGCACTGGCTGGGGGTTCCGACGACGCCGTGCCCGAGTCGCTGCTGGCCATCGGCGGCGCGGCGGCCGGGTTGGCGGGCGCCGCGTCGAGCCACCCGTGGCGCGACGTGGGGGCGACGTCGGTCGGACCGCCCGCAGCACCGGCCGGCTACCTGGTGCTGGCCTCTCGGGGACGGTTGCCTCTCGAGCGGTTGGCGGCACCGGCGTTGGCGCTGGCCACCGACGGGTTCCCGTGGGCGGGCGTGGCCACCGACCTGTCGCGGCAGTCGGTCGCGCTGCTGCAGGAGATGCAGCCGGACGGGTGCACCTACCTGGTCGACGGGCGGCCGATCGAGCGGGGCACGATCGTGCGACTGCCCCGGCTGGCGGCGGCGATCGGCGAGCTGCTCGACCGCGGGCCGGAGGTGCTCGCCGGGCCGCTGGGTGCCGCCGTGGTGCGCGCCGTGCGGGCCCGGGGCGGGGTGCTGATGCAGGACGACCTGCTGGCCCACGCCCGGGCCGAGTGGGTGCCGTGCGCGTCCGGGACCGCCGGGCCGTTCGCCGCCTGGGCGACGCCGGCGCCGACCCAGGGGCCGGCGCTGCTCCACGCCGTCGCCGGGGCGCGCCCGGCTGCGGGGGCCGGCGATGCGTACGGACGGGTGATGGCCGCCGTCGACGTGGTCCGCCAGTCGACCTCGGATCCCAGCGGCACGTCGATGGTCTCCGCCGCGGACCGCGACGGGAACGTCGTGGTCGTCGTGCACTCGAACTCCTACCCGCGGTTCGGCAGCGGGATCGTGGTGCCCGAGTACGACCTGGTGCTCAACAACCGGGCCGGTCGGGGCTTCACACCCGAGCCGGACCACCCCAACTTCCCGGCCGCCGGGCGACGGCCGGCCACCACGCTCCACGCCTGGATGGTGGCCGACGCCACCGGACGGCCCCGGCTCGCCGGCGGCACCCCGGGCGGCGACAACCAGATGCCGTGGAACGCCCAGACCCTGGGGCAGGTCGTCTCGGGGTGCTGGTCGCCGGGCGTGCTGGTGGCGTCGCCCAAGTGGGAGTGGCTGCCCGCCGACGACGGCGTCCGGGTGGAGGGCGGGCTCGGCGACGACGACGTCGTGGGCCTGGCCGCGGTGGCGCCCCGGGTGGTGCGCGGCGCCCGCTGGGGCCTCAAGTCGGCCCAGCAGGTGGTGCGGGTGCGGCGGGGCGACGAGCCCTACGAGGCCGCCGCCGACCCCCGCACCGTCGGCTCCTCGCTCGGGGTCTGACGGCCGACGGTGAAGAGCAGCAGCGGCAGCACCACGGTGACGGCCAGGACGGGACGGAGGCCGACGACGTCCGCAGCCACGCCGACCAGGAACGTCGCCAGAGCTCCGAGGCCGATCTGGACCGACCGGTAGAGGCCGAGCGCGCCGCCCTGCGCCCCGAAGCGCTCGAAGGCAAGCACGTTGGCCAGGGGGAACAGCGAGCTCACGGTGCCCGCGAACACCGCCGCCAGGGCGTAGGTGGGGATCGACGCGGGCAGCAGCGTCCACCCGAGGCCGGTCGCCACCAGCAGGGCCGCGGTGCGCTTGGCGCTGGTCAGCGGGCCGGTGCGGTCGGCGCCGGCCCCCGAGAGCACCTTGGCCAGGATCGACAGCACGCGCCCCACGGCCAGGAGCGCGGCCGCGGCGGCGACCGTCATCCCCCACTCGTCGACGGCGAACGTGGTGAGGAACGACACCGTGCCGTACTGGCACACCGAACCGACGGTGCCGACGAACGTGGGCAGGCCGAGCACGTCGCCGATCCGGGCCCGGGCGGCGGGCGGCGCCAGCGGGGGTGTGCGGAGCCACAGCGTGCCGACCAGCGCCGCCACCGACAGGACGGCCGACACGACGAACGGCACGCGCCAGCCGTGGTCGGCACCGAGCGCGGCCAGTACGGCGGCGATGGTGAGTCCGCCCGAGAAAGCGACGCCGAACATGCCCATGGCGAAGCCCTTGCGGCGGGAGCCGGCGAGCATGCCGACGGCCTGGATGCCGGCCGGGAAGTAGAAGCCCGACCCCGCGCCCAGCAGCACTTGGGCGGCGGCCAGCTGCGGGAACGAGGGCGCGGTGGCGGCCAGCAGCGCGCCGACGACGGTCAGCAGGCCGGCGATGCGGATGACGCGGGTGGCGCCGAGCCGGGGCAGGAGGCGGCCGCCGACGATGTTGGCCACGGCGATGCTGCCGGTGAGCAGGCCGAACGCCGTGCCGCCGAGGGTCAGGTCGAGGCCGAGGTCCTTGGCCGTCGTGGGGAAGATGGGGCTGAGCAGCGACTCGCCGACGCTGGCCGCCAGGTAGGCGGAGCAGGCCAGCACGAAGCCGCCCCACTGGGGGCGCTCCTCGGCCTCGGGCGGCGAGGCCTGAGTGGGAAGGGGTTGTCCACCAGCCATCTCGCGTACAGTATGCAATATCCGATGATGCATCTCGACGACGCGGCCGTGCTCGACGTCCTCGACCTGCCGGCGGTGACCGCACGGCTGGACGAGGCCTACGCCGCCTGGGGACATGCCCGGGCGGCCACGACCACGCGCGTCCGGGCCACGTCCTCCGAGGGCATGGCATCGGCCATGGCCGCGGTGGTGCCGCCCTACTCCGGGGGCAAGGTCTACGCCACGGTCGACGGGCGCTTCACGTTCGTCATCGTGCTCTTCGACCTGTCGGGCCGGGTGCTGTGCACGCTCGACGGCAACGCCGTGACGTCGCTGCGGACGCCCGCCACGTCGGCCCTGGCCATCCGTCACCTGGCGGCGCCGTCGTCGCAGGTCGCCGCGGTGGTCGGTGGCGGGCGCCAGGCCTGGGGGCACCTGGAGATGCTGGCGGCCGAGCTGCCGGACCTCGCCGAGGTGCGCCTCTACGCCCGTCGACCCGAGGCCGCCCGGGGGTTGCAGGAGCGGTCTGCCGGGCAGGGCCTCCCCACCGTGGTCGTCGCCCCCTCCGCCGCCTCGGCCGTCGACGGCGCCGACGTGGTCGTCACCGTCACCTCGTCGCCCGAGCCGCTGTTCCCCGCCACCGTCGTGAGCGACCGGGCGCTGATCTGCGCCGTGGGCGCCACCAAGTACGACCGCTGCGAGATCGGGCCCGACGTGGTCGAGCGCTGCGCGGCCGTGGTGGCCGACGACGTGACCGGGTCCCGCAGCGAGTGCGGCGACCTGCTGCGAGCCACCGCGGCCGGCCGCTTCGACTGGGAGCGAGCGGTGGAGTTGCACGACGTGGTCGCCGGTACGGCCGGTGGCGCCGTGCCGCGGGCGGGCTCGGCGGGGCCCGTGCTGTTCGAGACCCAGGGCGTCGCCCTGCAGGACGTCGCCACCGCCGGCCTGGCCTGGGAACGCCACGCCGCCGAGACCGACTACCCGACCGACACCGACAAGGAGCAACCGTGATCGTCAGTCATCGCCTGTCCCTCGCCGAGGCCGAGATCGCCGTCGACGCCGCCCTGGCCACCGCGGCCGAGCTGGGCGTCGGCTCGGTGGTGTGCGTCAGTGACGCCGCCGGCTACCCGATCGTGGTGAAGCGGCCCGACAACGGCAAGGTCACCAGCGTCGACATCGCCGTCGCCAAGGCCTTCACCGCCGCCTGCCACCGCCGGCCCACCCACACCTACACGAACGCCCAGCCCGGCCAGGAGGCGTTCGGGATCATGAACATGCACGGCGGCAGGTTCACGATCTTCGTGGGCGGCTGGCCGATCGAGGTCGGCGGCGAGGTGGTGGGCGGCATCGGCGTGTCCGGCGGCCACACCAGGGAGGACATCGCCTGCTGCAAGGCGGGGATCACCGCCCTGCTGGAGCACCTTGGCGAACCCGTCGACTTCGCCAAGTGGGACGACTGGCAGCCCCCGACCCCCACGGCGGACTGACCGTGACCGTCGAGGTCTTGAACCGGATCGGCGGCGCGGCGGTGCCCGCCGCGGACGGCGCCGTCTTCGAGCGACGCAACCCCGCGGACGTCGAGCGGGTCGTGTCGGTGGCGCCCGAGTCGACGCCGGACGACATGGCGGCGGCAGTGGCGGCCGCGGTCGACGCGGCGGCTTCGTGGCGGCGGACCACGCCTTCGCAGCGGGCCGAACTACTGGGGCGGGCCGCCCACGTGCTGGCCGGTGACGCCGACCGGAACGCCCGCGAGATGGTGGCCGAAGAGGGCAAGCCGCTGGCCGACGCCCGCATGGAGGCCGGGCGGACGCCGAAGAACCTGGAGATCTACGCCGGCGAGGCGCTGCGGCTCACCGGCACCACGTTCCCCTCCGACGACGGGACGCTGGCGTGGACGACCCGCGACCCCGTCGGCGTGGTGGGGGTCATCACGCCGTGGAACTTCCCCCTGAACCTGGCGAGCCGGAAGATCGGGCCGGCGCTGGCGGCGGGCAACACCGTGGTGTTCAAGCCGTCACCGCTCACGCCGTTGATGGGCGACCGGCTGGGCGCCGCCTTCGAGGCCGCCGGCTTCCCCCCGGGCGTGGTCAACGTGGTGCACGGGTTCGGTGCAGGCGCTGCCCTGGTGACCGACTCGCGGGTGGGCGCCGTCACGTTCACGGGGTCACTGGCGACGGGTCGGAAGATCCACTCGTCGATCGGGCTGGGGCGACGTTCGCAGCTGGAGCTGGGCGGCAAGAACCCGGTGGTCGTGCTGGCCGACGCCGACCTCGACGCCGCCGCCCAGGTGGTGGCCCGGTCGTCGTTCAGCCTCACCGGCCAGGCCTGCACGGGCGCAGGGCGGATCCTCGTCGAGGCATCGGTGCACGACGAGCTGCTGGAGCGGGTCGTGCAGTTGGCCTCGGGGTACGTGATCGGGCCGGGCGACGCCGACGGGGTGACGATGGGGCCGCTGGTCGATGCGGGTGCCGTCTCGGCGATGGAGGCCGCGGTGGCGGGTGCCGTGGCCGAGGGCGCTGCGGTGGCGTGCGGGGGTTCCCGGGCTGTCGAGGGAGCTCTGGCTCGTGGGTGCTTCTTCCCGCCGACCGTGCTCACGGGGGTTGCTCGGGGCAGTGCGTTGGCGCGGGACGAGGTGTTCGGGCCGGTCGTGGGGTTCGAGCGGGTGTCGGGGCTGGACCAGGCGATCGAGTCGGCCAACGACGTCGAGTACGGGCTGGCGGCGGCGATCTGCACCCGTGACCTGGGCGCCGCCCAGCGGTTCGTCGCCGAGGTGGAGGCCGGGATGGTGAAGGTCAACCGGCCGACCGTCGGGGCGGCGCTCAACGCCCCCTTCGGCGGGATCAAGCAGTCGGGCACGGGCGTCCACAAGGAGCAGCTCGGGCCGACGGTCATGGACTTCTACACGGTCAGCCGGACCGTCTTCCTGGGGAGCTGAGCGGATGGACCTGGGTCTTGAGGGCAAGCGGGCGCTGGTGCTGGGGTCGTCGGCGGGGCTGGGGCGGGCGGTGGCGGAGACGCTGCTCGCCGAGGGTGCCCAGGTGGTCGTGACGTCCCGGTCGGCCGAGCGGGCGGCGTCGGTGGACGGGGCGACGGGGGTGGTCGTCGACCTGACCGTGCCGGGCGCGGGTGCGCAGGTGGTCGCCGACGCCGTGGCGGTGCTGGGCGGGCTCGACATGTGCGTGGTCAACACCGGCGGCGGGAAGCCCGGCGGGATCATGGCCACCGACGGGTTCGACGATGCCGCCTACGCGTCGATGCTGCGGCCGGCGTTGGAGGTGTCCCGGGCCGCGGCGCCGCACCTGCGCCGGGCGGCTGGTAGTGGCGGTGGCGGTGGACGGCTGGTGTTCATGACGGCCCGGTCGATCGTCGAGGCGTCGCCGGACCTGGCGCTGTCCTCGGTGTTCCGCAGCGGCGTGTCGGCGATGGCCCGGTCGCTGGCGCTGGAGCTGGCGCCCGACGTGAACGTCACCGTGGTGGTGACCGGCCAGTTCGCCACCGGCGGGCTGGAGCGCTTCGAGGCGGCCCGGGCCGCCGCGGAGGATCGCCCAGTAGAGGAGGTCCACGCCGAGCACCTCGCCGCGATCCCCCTGGGCCGTGTCGGCCGCCCCGAGGAGCTGGCCGACGTCGTCGCCTTCCTCTGCAGCGAGCGGGCCTCGTTCGTCACCGGCACCGCAGTCCGGGTCGACGGCGGCGCCGTCCGCGGCTTCTAGCCCGGCGCTACCTGTTCTTGCGCTTGCGCAGGACCCGGAGGACGAACCAGGCGATGGCGAAGCCGGCCAGCAGCGGGGCGGCGCGGCGGAAGACCGGGGCACCGGCGGCGTCGAGGAGGTCGACGGGCTCGGCCTCGGGCGAATCGATGTGACGGACCTCCGGAGACGGGTCCTTGGCCGCGGCGGCACCGGCCGAGCTCGCCTCCGGCCCGCCGTGGCCGTTGGAGCCGGCCGCGAGCTGCGACTCTAGGGAGCTCACGAACTGGTCGAGGAGCTTGGTGGAGACGTCGGCGAGGACGCCGCGACCGAACTGGGCGACCTTGCCGGTGATCGTCAGGTCGGTGACGACCGCGACCTCGGTGCCGTCGCCGTCCGACGTGAGCTGGGCGCTCACCGTCGCCGCGGCGTTGCCCTGACCCCTGGTCTCCCGGCCCTCGGCCCGCAGGACCGCCCGGTGCGCCCCCTCGTCGCGCTCCACGAAGCGGGCCACACCCCGGTACTGCGCCGTGATCGGCCCCACCTTCACCTTGACGACACCCCGGTACTCGTCGCCCTCGATCTCGGTGAGCTGGGCGCCGGGGAGGCACGGCGCGATCCGCTCGACGTCGGTGAGCAGGGCCCATGCCTCGGCGATCGGCACGGCGACCCGGAATCGGTTGGTCAGCTCCACGTCAGCTCCTCTGGTGACGGATGGCAGCGAGCGCGGCGACGGTGACGTCCCAGCGCTCGCGCTCGGCGATGTCGGGCGGCGGCGTGAACCCCAGCGGCACCAGGGCGATGCCGAGGCTGTCGGCCTGGTGGTCGGCGACCTGCAGCGCGGCGGCGAACACCCCGTCGTGCTCCCGCGACGCCACCAGCGTGAGCTTCAGGGTGTGGAGCGTGGTGCCCTCGACGGCCAGCAGCGTCGCCCGACCACTTGCCTCCAGGTAGGACCGGGACCGCCGGCCACCGAGCACGAGGAACAGCTTGGTTCCGTCGTCGGCCACCGCCACCTCGGTGGACGACACCACGGCGCAGTGCGGTGCGCCGGCGTCGTCGACGGTCAGGAAGGGGAACATCTGCGTGGGCACGCCCACCTCGACCGGCGTCGTCAGCGCCGCGGCCACGGCCTCGGGGACGTTCACGACCATCGGGTGAAGAGGTCGTGCTCGATGCCGAACTGGTCGAGCACCTTGCCGGCGATGTGCGCCACCAGGTCGTCGATCGAGCGGGGCCGGTGGTAGAAGGCCGGCACCGGCGGCAGCACCGTGGCGCCCGCCAGCGTGACCGTCTCCATGTTGCGGATGTGGATGAGGTTGAGCGGCGTCTCCCGGGGCACCAGCACCAGCCGCCGTCGTTCCTTCAGGGTGACGTCGGCGGCCCGGGTGAGCAGGTCGGTGGTGTTGCCGGTGGCGACGCCGGCGAGCGTCCGCATCGAGCACGGGATCACCACCATGCCCTGCGTGCGGAACGAGCCGGAGGAGATGGCCGCGGCGAGGTCCGCGTTGTCGTGCACCACGTCGGCCAGGGCGGCGACCGTGGCGACGTCGGTGTCGGCCTCGAGCTTGAGGGTCTGGACGGCCCCGTTCGACACCACCAGGTGGGTCTCGACGGTGCCGAGGTCGTGCAGGGCCCGCAGCAGGCCGATGCCGAGCTGAGGCGCGCTCGACCCGGAGATGCCCACCACCAGCCGCGGTCGATCGGGGGTAGGGCGTGTCATTCCAGATCGTCCAGGCCGCGCCAGATCGCCAGGGACTCCTCCACCTCTTCGAGGTGCCGGCGCATGACGTCGCGGGCGGCGTTGGGGTCTCCGGCGACGATGGCCCCGAACAGTGCCTGGTGACCCCGGGGTGCGTGGTCGTCGGGCTGGTAGCTGTTGGCCGACAACCGGGTGCGCAGCTCGGCGAACAGCTGATTGAGCGCGTGCTGCACGGCGATCACCAACGGGTTCTTGGTGCAGCGGGCGACCGCCTCGTGGAAGGCGATGTCGGCGTCGAGGGGGTGTGCGTCGGACTCGACGGCCCAGTTGAACCGGCGCAGCGCGCTGCCCAGATCGAGGACGTCCTCCTCCTCCGCGTTGGCGGCCGCCATCGCCGCCACCTCGGGCTCGAACGCCAGGCGGAACTCCATCACGTCGTCGACCGCGGCCTGCGACAGGGAGATGACCGCCTGGAACGGCGCCATCAACAAGCTCGGGTCGGCGGCCCGCACGAAGGTGCCGGCACCACGGCGAGACTCCACGAGCCCCAGCGACTGCAGCTCGCGCAGGGCCTCGCGGATGCTGTTGCGACCGACGCCCAGGCTCTCCGCCAGCTCGCGCTCGGCGGGGAGACGGTCGCCAGGACCCAGCTCGCCGGATTCCAGGATCTCACGCAGGTGGTCGACCACCGAGGTCGACACCCGATCGTGGTCGTTGGATTGTGCGGGCGCAGCCGCCGCCATTGGCCTCCCTTCCCGAAGTGGTCCGACCATCATGTCCCATCGAGGCCCGTTTGCCAAGCATTCGAGAAGATTGGCAGGACCACTTGCGCCCGTTCTGCCTTGGATGCCAGATTGGTAGGGACACTTCGAGCAGGCCCCGAGACCGAGGAGAGGAGGGACCATGCGACAGATCGAGGACGGCGCCGGGCGCTGGGGGCTCTGGCTGGGTGGAGCGTCGGACCGCGACGAGACCCGTTCCGTCGCCGAGGCCGTCGCCCCCTTCCGCGGCCGCCCCCTCGGCGAGGTGGAGCAGGCCACCGCCGCCGACGTCGAGCGGGCCGTCACCCTCGGCCACGAGGCCGCCCGGCAGCACCGGCGGACGCCCGGTCACGTGCGGGCCGGCTGGCTGCACGCCGGCGCCCGGGCCCTCGCCGAGCATGCGGCCGACCTCGTCGACACGCTCGTCGCCACGCTGGGCAAGCCCCGCCGGGCCAGCGAGTTCGAGGTGGGCCGGGGCGTCCAGCTGCTCGACCTGGCGGCCGAGGAGATCTCCCGCTTCGGCGGCGAGAACCTCCCCCTCGACGGGGTCCCCGGAGGTGACGGCCGCTGGGGCCTCACCCGTCGCGAGCCGTTCGGCGTGGTCGCCGCGGTCACGCCGTTCAACGCCCCCGTCAACCTGCTGCTGCAGAAGGTGGCGCCGGCGCTGGCCGTCGGCAACGCCGTCGTGGTGAAGCCGGCGCCCGAGGGGGCGATCGTCGCCCTCCAGATCGCCGAGCTGCTCGGCGATGCCCTTCCGCCGGGCCTGCTGAGCGTCCTCCCGGGAGGGCCCGAGATCGCCCGCGGCCTGGCGTCGCACCCCCAGGTGCGGGCCGTCACGCTCACGGGCGGAGTCGCCGCCGGTCGGGCGGTCATGGCGGCCGCCGGGATCAAGCCGGTGCTGCTGGAGCTCGGCTCGAACGCCCCCAACATCGTCCTCGCCGACGCCGACCTGGACGACGCCGCCGCCAGCATCGCCCACGCCGCCTTCGGCGCCAGCGGCCAGCAGTGCATCTCGGCGCAGCGGGTGATCGTCGAGCGGCCCGCGTTCGACGCCTTCGTCGGCCGCTTCGTCGCCGCCGCCCAGGCCATGGTCGTGGGCGACCCCGACGACCCGGCCACCGAGATCGGCCCGCTGGCCCACAAGGGCCGCCGCGACGCCGTGGCGCGCTTCGTCACCGACGCCGAGGAGCGGGGCGCCAAGCTCCTGCTCGACGGGCGGCCCGACCGCGACGACGACCTGTGCTTCGGGCCGACCGTGGTGGTCGACGCGCCGCCCGACGCCATGATCTGCCGCGACGAGGTGTTCGGCCCGGTGGCAGTGGTGCTGCCGGCCGACTCGCTCGACCACGCCGTCGCCATCGCCAACGACTCGCCCTTCGGGTTGCAGGCGGCGTGCTTCACCCGCAGCCTTTCCCATGCCCTGCGAGCCGCCGAGGACATCGCGGCCGGGTCGGTGTGGATCAACGAGTCCACCCGCTTCCGCCTCGACACCACCCCCTTCGGCGGCTACGGCCAGAGCGGCGTCGGTCGCGAGGGCGTCCGCTACGCCATGGAGGCGTTGTCGCAGCTCAAGTTCGTCGGCCTCCGGCTGACCCCCGACAGCTGAATCGAGGAGACGATGGCCAAGGACCTGCGCACCTTCATCAAGCAGATCGAGTCGGAGCACCCCGACGACCTCCGGCGGGTCACCCGAGAGGTCGACCCCGCCAACTACGACGTGACCGCCGTGATGGAGCACCTGTACCGGCGGGGCGAGCGGCCGGCGGTGCTGTTCGAGCACCCGAAGAACCTCCGGGGCGAGCCCTCCGACATCCCGGTGCTCATCAACGTGTTCGCCGAGCGGGCCCGCTGCGCCACGGCGCTCGACTTCCCCCGCGACCAGTCCGACCTGCCGCTGAGCCTGGAGTTCTCCCGCCTCGGCGAGGCCGGCATCGGGCCCACCGTGGTCGGCGCCGGCGACGCACCCGCCAAGGAGGTGGTGCTGACCGGCGACCGGATCGACACCCGCGACCTGCCGGTCGTCATCCACTCCGAGGGCGACTACGGGCCCTGCCTCACCATGACCCTGCTGGTGAAGGACCCGGAGACCGGCGCCTACAACGCCGCCTTCATCAAGGCGTTCTACGACTTCGAGGACCACCAGCGGCTGCGGATCACCATCCACTCCCCCGACACCGAGCGGGCGCTCGCCTGGTACGAGGCCCGGCAGCAGCCCATGCCGATCGTGGCCGTGCTGGGTCACCACCCCGCCTTCTACCTGGGGACGATGGGGCTGACGCCGTACGAGTCCGACGACTTCACCACCATCGGCGGCTTCCTGGGCGAGCCGCTGAGGCTGGTGCCCTCCGAGACGTGGGGCGACGAGTTCCTGGTCCCGGCCGACGCCGAGATCCTCATCGAGGGCGAGGTGCCGCCCGGCGAGCGCCTGATCGCCGACCCGTTCGGCGACATCACCCGCCAGTACCAGGCCCAGACCCTGCGGCCGGTGATGAACGTGACCGCCATCACCCGGCGCCACGACGCCATCCTGCAGGACGTCTTCGCCGGCCACCACGACCACTTCACCGTCGGTCAGATCCCCAAGGAGGGGACGCTCTACAACACGCTGCGCCGCAAGTTCGGCGACATCGTCACCGCGGTGCACCTGCCCTACTCGGGCTGCGGCCGGCTGGCCTGCTACGTGTCGATCGCCAAGACCCGCGAGGGGCAGGGCAAGGCCGTGGCGCTGGCCGCCATCCAGGAGTCGTGGACGTTCCAGGTGGTGGTGGTGGTCGACAGCGTGATCGACGTGTTCAACGAGGAGGACGTCATCTGGGCGACGCTCGTCAACGTCGACCCGTCCCGGGACGTCGACATGATCCACAACATCCCGACGGTGTTCACCACGTCGATGGGCTACCGGAAGGTGCTCATCGACGCCACGCGGCCGCTCGACAAGGCGATCCCCGAGATGAACCGGGTGCCGCAGGAGGCCCTCGACCGCATCGACCTCGACGCCTACCTGGCGGGGAGCTGAAGGGACCGGCATGCAACGGATCTTCTGGGTGACGTGCCCGGGCTGCGGCAAGGCGTTCTCGGTCGACTACGGCATCCGGCACGCCGACGTGCAGCTGGAATGCCCCTACGACAGGCGGAAGTTCACGGTCGACGAGGCCGCCGCCATCGACGAGCGATGGGGCTGACCGAGGCCCAGCCCACCGCCCCCGCCGGCGCGACAGCCGAAGCGGGGGTGGTGCCGGCGGGTGGACGAGCGGCTCGGGTGGTGCGGCCGGGTGGGGTCGGGGCCCGGCAGCGGCGCAACGAGGACCGTCGGCACCTGCGGGGGCAGGGTCACTTCGTCGCCGACGTGGTGCTGCCCGGGATGCTGGAGGTCGCCTTCGTCCGCAGCCAGGTGGCCCACGGGCGCCTGGTCGGGATCGACGCGCCGGGCGGCGTCCAGGCCTTCACGGCCGATGACCTGCGGCCGCTGGCCCGGCCCATCGTCGCCGACGCCAAGCACCCCGACTTCCGCAGCTCCGAGTACCCGATCCTGGCCGAGGGGAAGGTGCGGTTCGTCGGCGAGCCGGTCGTCGCCGTGCTGGGCACCGACCGGGCCGACGCCGAGGACCGGGCCGCCGAGGTGTTCGTCGACGTCGACCCGCTCCCGGCCGTGGTCGACATGGAGGCGGCGCTGCGGCCGGAGTCGCCGCTGGTCCACGAGCACTGGCCCGACAACCGGTTCCTGGAGACCACCACCTCGGTGGGCGACCTCCGCGCCGCGGCGGCCGAGGCCGACCTCACCATCACCCGCTCGTACCGGATGGGCCGCCAAGCCGGCGTGCCGCTGGAGACCCGGGGCTGCGTCGCCCACTACGACGGTCGGCTCGACCAGCTCGTCCTCCACAGCTCCACGCAGTTCCCCCATGTCATCCGGTCGGTGCTGGCCCAGCAGCTCGGCCTGGCCGAGCACCGGCTGCGGGTGGTCGCCCCCGACGTGGGCGGCGGCTTCGGGATCAAGAACAACCTGTATCCCGAGGAGGTGGCGCTGTGTGCCCTGGCGCTGCTCGTGGAGCGCCCGGTCCGCTGGATCGAGGATCGCTGGGAGCACCTGGTCGGCTCCGCCCAGGCCCGTGAGCACCGGTACGAGATGACCGCGCACGCCCGGGCCGACGGCGAGCTGCTCGGGATCGACGCCCGGATCATGGTCGACTCGGGGGCGTACTCCGTCTGGCCGTGGACGGCGGCGATGGAGGCGGGGAT
Organism: Acidimicrobiales bacterium; assembly: GCA_035316325.1. NCBI lineage: Bacteria > Bacillati > Actinomycetota > Acidimicrobiia > Acidimicrobiales > Acidimicrobiales bacterium. The sequence goes on along the minus strand of DATHJB010000170.1, from coordinate 99,154 downwards.
GGCCGCCGGCATCATCCCTGGGCCGTACCGGCTGCGGGACTACCGCTACGTCGCCACCACGGTCGCCACCAACAAGCCCCCGCTCGGGCCGTACCGGGGGGTCGCCCGGCCGGGCGCGTGCTTCGCCATCGAGCGCACGATCGACGAGGTGGCCCTGGCGCTGGGGCTCGAGGCCCGCGACGTCCGCGCCCGCAACATGGTCCGCCCCGACGAGTTCCCCTACACGTCGGTGACGGGGAAGGTCTACGACAGCGGCGACTACGCGGCCACGGTCGATGCCGCCTCAGGATTGATCGAGCACGACGCCGTCCGGGCCCGCCAGGCGGCGGACGGGACCGGCCGGCGACGGCTCGGGGTGGGGTACGCCTCCTACACGGAGCAGACCGCCCACGGTCAGGCCGAGTGGGTGTCGCGGGGGCTGCCGGTCACGTTCGGGTTCGAGTCGGCGACCGCGGTGATCGACCCCTCGGGGGCCCTCACCGTGAAGGTGGGCATCCAGTCACACGGTCAGGGGTTGGAGACCACGCTGGCCCAGGTGGCGAGCGAGGTGCTGGGCATCGACCCCGCCACCGTCCATGTCCTGCACGGCGACACCGAGACCGCGCCCTACGGGATGGGCACGTTCGCCTCCCGGTCGATGGTGATGGCCGGCGGGGCCACCTACCGGGCCTGCGAGCAGCTGGCCGCCAAGGTCGTGGCGATCGCCGCCCACCTGCTGGGCTGCCCGGCCGACGAACTGGCGCTGGTCGACGGCGCCGTGCGGGGGCCGGCCGGCGAGGTGTCGCTGGCCGAGGTCGCCGACGCCGCCTACCTCCACATGGAGCGGCTGCCCCGCGAGATCGACCCGTGCCTGGAGGTGACCGACCGCTACCGGCCGTCGGTCGAGACGGGCACGTTCGCCTCGTCGACCCACGCCGCCGTGGTGGAGGTCGACCTCGACACCGGGCAGGTGGCGCTGCTCGACTACGCCGTCGCCGAGGACTGCGGGCGGGTGGTGAACCCGATGATCGTCGACGGGCAGATCCACGGCGGCGTCGCCCAGGGCATCGGCACGGCGCTGCTGGAGGAGTCGACCTTCGACGACGAGGGCCAGCCCCAGGCCACCACCTTCATGGACTACCTGCTGCCGGGGGCCACGGAGATCCCCGACATCAAGATCGCCCACCTCGAGACCCTGTCGCCGTTCACGGTGCTCGGCATGAAGGGGATGGGCGAGGGCGGCGCCATCGCCCCACCCGCCGCCATCGCCAACGCCGTCACCGACGCCCTCCACACCCTCGGCGTCTCCATCACCCAGACCCCTCTCACCCCCCGCCGGGTGTGGGAAGCCATCGAGGGGGCGGCGTGAAGCCGGCGCCGTTCACATACCGGCGGGCGGAGTCGACCGACGAGGCCCTGGCGTTGCTGGCGGAGCACGGCGACGACGCGAAGCTGATGTCGGGCGGGCAGAGCCTGGTGCCGCTGCTGAACATGCGGTTGGCGCAGCCGGCCGTGGTCGTCGACATCGGGCGGGTGGCGGAGCTGGCCGACGTGACCGAGGCGCCCGACCGGATCCGGTACGGGGCCGGCGTCGTGCACTCGTGGTTCGAGGACGCGCTGGTGCCCGACGCCGCCGACGGCCTGCTGCGGGCGGTCGCCGGGGGCATCGGCTACCGGGCGATCCGCAACCGGGGGACGCTCGGCGGCAGCCTGGCCCACGCCGACAGCTCGGCGGAGTGGCCGGTGGTGATGGCCGCCCTCGGAGCCGGGGTCGTCGTGCGATCGGCCGAGCGGGGCGAGCGCGTCGTGCCGGCCACCGAGTTCGTGCAGGGCTTCTTCACCAACGCCCTCGACGACGACGAGGCCGTGGTCGCCGTCGACGTGCCGCGCCTGGCGCCGGGGTCGCGCTGGGGGTTCGCCAAGTCCGCCCGCAAACCGGGCGAGTTCGCGGAGTCGCTGGCGGTGGCGATCGTCGCCGCCGACGGCCGGGCCGAGGTGTGGCTGGGGGCGGCGGCATCGGTGCCGCTACGGGTCGACCCCGACGACCTCGCCGCACTGCCCGACGGTGACGCGTACGAGCGCCACCTCCACGGGGTGACCATCGCCCGCGCCCTCGACCAGGCCCGCCAGAGGGAGGCTGCATGACCGACGACGACACAGCTCCTGATCCCGGCACCGCCGTGCGGGTGAGGGTGAACGGCGCTGTGCACGAGCTGCAGGTGCCCGGTCGGCTGTCGCTGGCCGACGCCCTGCGGGAGCGGCTGCACCTCACCGGCACCCACCTCGGCTGCGAGCACGGGGTCTGCGGGGCCTGCACGGTGCTGGTCGACGACCGGCCGGTGCGGTCGTGCATCACTCTCGCCGCCGCCTGCGACGGGAGCGACGTCGTGACCGTCGAGGGCCTCGCCGGTCCCGTGGCCGATGCCGTCCGGGAGGCGTTCGCCGCCGAGCACGGCCTCCAGTGCGGCTTCTGCACCTCCGGGATGTTGATGACGGCGGTCGACGTCGTCACCCGCCGCCCCGACGCCACGCCCGACGACATCCGTCACGAGCTGGGCGGGAACCTGTGTCGCTGCACCGGCTACGTCAACATCGTCCGGGCCATCACCCGGGCCGCCGCCGACCTGGGCACCATCACCGCCGACGCCGGTACCGCCGTCACGATCGGGGGGCGGGCGTGAGCCGCCGAGGGGGTGTCGTGGGGGCGGCGGCGGTGCCGCACGCACCCCAGTTCTTCACCCTGCCCGACACCGAGGACCACGCCCAGGTGCAGCGGGTGCACGACTGCATGGCCGGCGTCGGCGAACGGCTGCGGGCGCTGGGCCCCGACCTGGTGGTGGTCGTCGCCAACGACCACCTCGACAACTTCGCCCTCCACTGCGTCCCCTCGTTCACCGTGCTGTGCGGGCCCGAGGCCAAGGGCACCTTCGCCGGCCGTGACTTCGCCTGGCCCGTCCCGTCGGGCACCGCGGCCGCCGTGCTGCGCTCGCTGCAGGGCCAGGGGTTCGACCCGGCCTACTCGATGAACGCCACGATCGGCTACGAGTTCGGCATCCCGCTCACCTTCTGCGGCTTCGGGCCCGAGACGGCGGTGCTGCCGATCTTCGTGAACAGCTACCTGCCGCCGCAGCCCAGCGGCGACCGCTGCTACGCCTTCGGGGTCGCGCTGCGCCGGGCGCTGGAGGAGCTCGACGTGCGGGCCGTCGTCGTCGCCAGCGGCGGTCTGTCGCACTACCCCGGCACCGACCGCTACTCCGAGCCCGACGTCGCCGGCGACCGGGCCCTGGTCGAGCGCATCGCCGCCGGCAACCTCCGTGCCCTGCTGGCGCTCGACGACGACGCCCTCGACCGCACCGGCAACGTCGAGGCCCGCTCGTGGCTGATCCTGGCGGGCGCCGTCGGCGAGGTCGTCCCCGACGAGGTGGCCGTGGAGCCGTCGTGGCACCACACCTACGCCATCGCGGCGTGGACGAAGGGCGACGGCGATGGCGACCGCGACGGCGACTCGGGCGCCGAGCCGCTGCACTACCCCATGCCCGACCCGGCCCGGCTGCCGCTCTACGAGGCCCTGTACGCCCTCCGCTCCGAGCCCGACGCCACCGACGCGTTCCTCGACGACCCCGCCGGGTTCGTCGACCGCTACCCGCTGAGCGACGCCGAACGCCTCGCCCTCGTCGGCCTCGACGAGCCGGCTCTCCGCGACCTCGGCGTCCATCCCCTGCTCGGCTTCCTGGCCCGCCTCCAGGTCGACCTGGTCCGGCGGGCCCGAGGGGCGCCCGACCCATGACGGCCGCGGTGGGTGTGATCGGCGCGGGGGCCATCGGCTCGGTCGTGGCCGAGGCGCTCGCGCGGGGCGAGGTGCCTGGCTGCCGCCTCGCCGGGGTGCTGCGACGCTCCGGGCCCACGGTGGTCGCGGCCGGGCTCGACCTGCTGGTGGCGTCGATCGGCGAGCTGGTCGACCGCAGCGACGTCGTGGTCGAGGCCGCCGGCGCCCAGGCGCTGGCCGACCACGGGCCGGCGGTGGTCGACGCCGGGGTCGACCTGCTGGTGGTGAGCGTCGGCGCCCTGGTGGACGACCGGCTGCGCGCCCACCTCTGCGACACCCACGAGGGCCGGGGGCGGGTGCTGCTGTCGTCCGGGGCGATCGGCGGGCTGGACCTGCTGCGGGCCGCCGCGCTGATGGGCCCGGTCCACTCGGTGCGGCTGACCACGGTGAAGCGTCCCCAGGCGCTGGAGCGACCGTGGATGTCCGACGACGAGCGGGCACAGCTCCTCCGCTCCCGCCACCCCCACACCGTGTTCTCCGGCTCCGCCCGCGACGCCGTCCGGCGCTTCCCCGACTCGTCCAACGTGGCCGCCACACTGGCCCTGGCGACGACCGGCTTCGACGCCACCCACGTCGACATCGTCGCCGAGGCCGAGGCCGCCCGGGTCCGGCACCGCATCGAGGTCGAGGCCGACGCCGGCCGTTACGAGCTGACCGTCGAGAACACCCCGTCGGCCAACCCCCGCACCAGCGCCGTCACCCCCTACGCCGTCCTCCGCGCCCTCGCCGACCGCGACGCCCGGCTCATCGTCGGCGCCTGAGACCCGATATTGCGTGGCAGGTGGTCGTCCTGGGGCCACCTCCCACGCAATTTCGTCGGGGCACCTCAGCCGGTGAGGTAGGCGGCGCGGGCGGCGGCGATGTGGGTGCAGGCCCGCCGGTGGGCCAGGTCGGCGTCGCCGGCGGCGATCGCTTCGACGATGGCGGCGTGCTCGGTCCACGAGTAGGTCGAGCGCTCGGCGATGCGGTGGGCGTAGACCCACGTGACGATGGGGCCGAGGCGGCCCAGCACGTCGGTGAGCATCCCGTTGGCGGCGGCGGCCTGCAGCGCGGCGTGGAACCGGGTGTTGAGCTCGGGCAGCTCGCCGAGGCGCCCGGCGTCGACGAGGCGTGAGCCCTCGGCGACGATGTCCTCCAGCACCGCCAGCTGCTCGGGCGTCCGCCGGGAGGCGGCCAACCGGGCGGCAAGGCCCTCCAGCACCTCGCGCACCTCGAACAGCTCGCCGGCGCGCTCGGGCGACACCGATGCCACCCGTGCGCCCCGGCGGGGTTCGATCACCACGAAGCCCTCGGTGGCGAGCGCCTGCAGCGCCTCGCGCACGGGGTTGCGGGAGACGTCCAGCTCGTGGGCGAGCTGGTCCTCCAGCAGGCGCTCTCCCTGGGGATAGCGCCCGTCGACGATGGCGGCGCGGATCGCGTCCTGCACCGCCTCGCGCAGCGGTTGGTGGATCTGACCTATGGGGCGGGCACGGGCGTGGGCGTCGACCATCCGTTGTTTCCCTTGCGTGAACGTTGCGTTCAGACGGGTCATAGAGGTTGACTCCGTCTGTTGTCGATTGTATACCGAGAACATCCCGGTCATCGGTGACCGGGAGACTCACAGTAGGAGAGACGCAACGTGAGGAATCGACAGCGCCTCGCCGCCGTCCTCGTCATCGGTGGCATCTTGGCCGCCGGCTGCGGAGACGACGACGACTCGGGCGGCAGCGGAGACGGCGGGGACTCGAGCGGCGACGCTGCCGAGATCACCATCGCGCTCGGCTCCGAGCCCACTTCCCTCGACCCCTACCTCGTGGACGACGGTGGCGAGCGGGCCATCAACGACAACATCTACGAGACCCTGCTCACCCGCAGCCCCGAGGGCGAGCTGCAACCCGGCCTCGCCACCGAGCTGCCCACCCAGGTCGACGACACCACCTGGGAGTTCACGCTCCAGGAGGGCGTCACCTTCCACGACGACTCGGCGTTCGACGCCGACTCGGTCGTCGCCTCCGTCGAGCGGATCGTCGGACTGGTGGCCGACGCCCAGACCGACCTCGACGGCTTCTTCAGCTCGCTCACCGGTGCGACCAAGGTGGACGACACGACGGTGCAGATCACCACCGCTGAGCCCGACGGCGTGCTGCCGGCCCGCATGTACTGGCTGAAGATGATCCCGACCACCGCCGCCGAGGTCGAGGACCTCAGCGACGAGCCGGTGGGCACCGGTCCCTACACGTTCGACTCCTACGAGCCGGGCTCGGCGCTCACGCTCGAGGCCAACGCCGACTACTGGGGCGACGCCCCCGAGGTCGACACGGTGAACTACGAGTTCGTCACCGAGGCCGGCACTCGGCTCGCCGGGCTCAAGTCGGGTCAGTACGACCTCATCACCAACCTCGCTCCCCACGACGTCGAGCAGGCGCCCGCGTTCGCCCAGGTCCAGGGCCAGGAGCACCCAATCGTCATCCTCAACGCCGACGCCGGCGTGACCGCCGACCCGAACGTCCGCACGGCGCTCAACCTGGCGGTCGACAAGGAGGCCATCGTCGAGCAGGTCTACGGCGGCCACGCCGAGGTCGACCCCGGCCAGCTGCTCAGCTCGTCGATCGTCGGCTTCGACGAGGACCTCGAGCCCTACGCCTACGACCCCGACGAGGCCAAGTCGCTCATCGAGGACGCCGGCGTCGCCGGCGAGACCATCACGCTGGTGGGCGAGTCGTCGGGCCGCTGGCTCAACGACCGGGAGCTGGTCGAAGCCGTCGCCAGCTACTGGACCGAGGCCGGCCTCACGGTCGACCTGCAGACCCCCGGCTTCGACGAGTACCTCGACGTGCTCTTCGACCGGGAGAGCCGGGCCGACGCCATCTTCGTGTCGAGCTCGAACGACCTGCTCGACGCCGACCGCCAGCTGTCGACCTTCTACCAGGCCGGCGGCGTCGGATCGTCGAACAGCGACGAGGAGCTCGCCACGCTCATCGACCAGGCCCGGTCCGAGCTCGACGCCGACGCCCGGGTGCCCATCTACAACGAGGCGGTCTCGCTGGCCTACGACCAGGCGTACTTCGTCTGGCTGGTCAACAACGAGGACCTCTACGGCCTGTCCGAGCAGCTCGAATGGGCGCCTCGGGTCGACGCCAAGCTCCTCGTGAAGGAGATGTCGGTCACCGGTTGACCCGGTGACCGACAGGCGGCCGAGAGCGGCAGAGGGGGAACGACATGGGGCGCTACATCGCCAGGAGGCTCGGACAGGGCCTCATCGTCATCGCCGGGGTCACGGTGTTCGTGTTCGTCGTGACCCGCATGGTGGGCGACCCCGTGAAGTTCATGCTGCCGCTCTCGGCCACCGTGGAGCAGCGCGATGCCCGCCGGGCCGAGCTCGGCTTCGACCGGCCGATCCCGGAGCAGTTCGTCGACTTCGTCGGCGACCTGGGGCGACTTGACCTGGGCGACTCGACCTACGTGCGCAACACACCGGCGCTCGAGGTGGTGTTCGACTACCTGCCCCGGACGTTCCAGCTGGTGGCGCTCGGGATGGTGGTGGCGGTGGTGTGCGCGGTGCCGCTGGGGGTGTTCGCCGCCCGAAGACCGGGCAGCGTGGCCGACCGGACCCTCACCACGCTCAGCCTGGTGGGCCTGTCGGTGCCGCAGTTCTTCGTGGGGTTCGTGCTGCTGATCCTGTTCACGGTGCGGTTGCAGTGGTTCGAGTCGGGCCCTGGCCCGTGGACGAAGAACCTGGTGCTCCCCGCCATCTGCCTGGCGCTGCCCGCCATCGGGCGGCTGGCGATGGTCGTGCGCTCGGCGATGATCGACGAGCTCAACACCCAGTACGTGAAGGTCGCCAAGGCGAAGGGGCTGAGCCAGACCCGGGTCGTCGCCGTCCATGCCCTGCGCAACGCCGCGATCCCGTTCGTGACGCTGTTCGGCTGGGAGGTCATCCGGGCGTTCGCCGGTTACACGGTGGTGGTCGAGACCGTCTTCAACTGGAACGGACTGGGGTTCATGGCCGTGCAGGCCATCCAGAACAACGACTTCTTCCTGATCCAGGCCATCGTCTTCGTGGTCGCCGTGATGGTGGTGGTCATCAGCCTGCTCATCGACGTCAGCTACAAGCTGATCGACCCACGGGTGAAGCTCTCGTGAGCGCCACCGACGAGCACACGGCGTCGCAGCACGAGGAGGACGAGGCCACCGAGGCGGAGGACGCCCTGTTCGGGCGGCCGTTCGAGCTGTCGGGGGCGTCGACGCCGCGGGGGCTGCTGGGCGACCTCGCCCGCGACAAGCTCGGCATGGTCAGCCTGGTGTTCCTGGTGCTGCTGGCGCTGGCGGCGATCTTCGCCCCGTGGCTGGCGCCCGAGGACCCCAACGGCGGCGACCTGTCGAACGCCCTCCAGTCACCGGTGTGGCACGGCGGCGAGTGGTCGCACCCGCTCGGCACTGACTGGCAGGGCTACGACGTGCTGTCGCGCCTGCTCTACGGCGCCCGCACCTCGCTGTTCATCGGGGTCGCCGTCGTCGCGGTCGCCGGGTCGTTCGGGATCCTGATCGGCCTGATCTCCGGCTACAAGGGCGGCCGCGTCGACCGCTGGCTGATGGGCTGGGTCGACGTGCAGGTGTCGTTCCCCGGGCTACTGCTGGCGATGCTGCTGATCGCCCTGGTCGGTGGCAGCGTGCTGTCGGTCACCGTCATCCTGGCCATCAACGGCTGGATGGTCTACGCCCGCATGACCCGGGGCGTGGCGCTCACCGTGAAGGAGAGGCCCTTCGTCGAGGCCGCCGAGATGGTCGGCTGCAAGCCCCGGCGGGTGGTGCTGACCCACATCCTCCCCAACCTCACCTCGCCGCTGGCCACGCTGGCGGTGCTGGAGTTCGCCCGGATCATCCTGGCCGAGGCCGCCCTGTCGTTCCTCGGCCTGGGCGTGCAGCACCCGACGGTGACCTGGGGCCTCGACATCGCCCGGGCCGGCGACCACGAGCTGTTCGGCAACCAGTGGCTGATCGTCTACCCCGGCATCCTGCTGAGCCTCACCGTGCTGGCGGTCAACCTGCTGTCGAGCTGGCTGCGGGTGGCGCTCGACCCCCAGGAGCGCGAGAAGAAGTTCGCCGCCACCGCCACGGCGGGGGCCGAGGGCGCGGGGACGGGGGTCTGACATGAGCCTCGCAGACGCAAGCCCGGGCACGGGAGAGACCCTGCTGGAGGTCGACGGGCTGGAGGTGCAGTTCTTCACCCGGCGAGGGCAGGTGCGGGCGGTCAACGACGTGTCGTTCTCGATCGCCGCGGGCGAGACGCTGGGCCTCGTCGGCGAGTCCGGGTCGGGTAAGAGCGTGACCGCCCAGGCCCTGCTCGGGCTGATCGAGCTGCCGGGCCGGATCACCGCCGGCGACGTCCGCTGGAAGGGCGAGTCGCTGGTGCACGACGCCGCCGCGACGCTCGACCGGGTGCGGGGCCGGGAGATCGCCATGGTCTTCCAGGACCCGATGACCTCGCTGAACCCGCTGTTCTCGGTGGGGGCGCAGATCGCCGAGGTGCTGCGCCGGCACCTCAAGCTATCCCGCAAGGCCGCCCGGGAGCGAGCCGTCGAGCTGCTCGACCTGGTCGGCATCGCCAACCCGTCGCAGCGGGCGGGGCAGCACCCGCACGAGATGTCGGGCGGGATGCGCCAGCGGGTGCTGATCGCCATGGCGCTGGCCTGCGAGCCCCAGCTGCTGGTGGCCGACGAGCCCACGACGGCGCTCGACGTCACCATCCAGGCGCAGATCCTCGACCTGGTCGCCGACCTGCAGGACCGCCTGGGCCTGGCCGTGCTGCTCATCACCCACGACCTCGGCGTGGTCGCCGGACTGTGCGACCGCGTCGCCGTCATGTACGCCGGGCGGCTGATGGAGGTGGGCGCCGTCGACGCGCTGTTCGCCGAGCCGGGCCACCCCTACACGGTCGGGCTGCTGCAGTCGACGCCGCGGGTCGACGAGGTGACCGAGCGGCTGGTGTCGATCGACGGCGCCCCGCCCGACCTGGTCCGGCCGCCCGACGGCTGCCCGTTCGCGGCCCGCTGCCCGCTGGCCCACGACACCTGCACGCACGACATGCCGCCGCTCGAAGCGCACGAGGAGGGACGAGAGGTTGCCTGCTGGAGCCCCTTCGCCGCCCATGTCTGAGTCGACACCTCAGCCCTCCCCCCAGATCGTGTCCGGCCCCGGTCCGACAACCGCCTCGTCGGCCGGGGCCGACACGCTCGTCGAGATCGACGGGCTGACCATCCGCTTCCCCGTCGGGCGCACCGGGTTCTGGGGTCGCACGAAGCTCGAGGTCCACGCCGTGGACGACGTGTCGCTGACCGTCGGCCGAGGTGAGACGCTGGGGCTCGTGGGCGAGTCGGGGTCGGGGAAGACCACCATCGGGCGGGCCGTCCTGCGCCGCATCGCCCCGACCGCCGGCACCATCCGCTTCGACGGCCGGGACATCACCCACGTGAAGGGCGAGGAGCTGCGCCGACTGCGACGGCGGATGCAGATCGTGTTCCAGGACCCCTACGCCAGCCTCAACCCCCGCATGTCGGTGCTGGAGCTGGTCGCGGAGCCGCTGGTCGTCCACGGCCTGGCCCGCAACGCCGCGGCGGCGAAGGACCAGGTGGTCGAGCTGCTCGACCGCTGCGGCCTCCCCGCCGACACCGTCGACCGCCGCCCCCACGCCTTCTCCGGCGGCCAGCGCCAGCGCATCGGCATCGCCCGGGCGCTGGCCCTCCAGCCCGACTTCATCGTCGCCGACGAGCCGGTGTCGGCACTCGACGTGTCGGTGCGCGCCCAGGTCGTCAACCTGCTGCAGGACCTGCAGGCCGAGCTGGGCCTCAGCTACCTGTTCATCGCCCACGACCTGTCGGTGGTGCGGCACATCTCGCACCGCATCGCCATCCTCTACGCCGGCAAGCTCGTCGAGCTCGCCCCCGCCGATCGGGTGTACGACCACCCGATCCACCCCTACACCGAGGCGCTGCTGTCGTCGGTGCCCGTGCCCGATCCCCCGACGCAGCGACGGCGCCGCCGCATCGTCCTGTCGGGCGAGATACCCGACCCCATCGACCCGCCCGTGGGCTGCCGGTTCCACACCCGCTGCCCGCTCGCCGAGGACCGTTGCCGCCGCGAGCAGCCGCCGCTCGAGGAGAAGGCCCCCGGCCACCTCGCCGCGTGCTTCGTGCGCTGACCCCCCCCGTTCGTCCCCCGAGGAGCTCCATCCGTGCTGCCCGAGACCGCCGTGGAAACTGACGCCCTGAGCCGGGTCCGACCGCTGCTGGTGCGCGCCATCGTGGTGGGGCTGGTCGCCGGCTTCCTGTCCGGGCTGTTCGGGGTGGGCGGCGGCATCCTCATCGTGCCGGCGCTGGTGCTGGTCATGCGGATGGACCAGCGGCTGGCGCACGGCACGTCGCTGGCGGCCGTGCTGCCGATCGCCCTCTCGTCGACGCTGAGCTACACGCTCGAGGACAAGGTCGACTGGCCCGTCGCCGGGCTGCTGGCGGCAGGGGCCGTGGGCGGAGCGGTCGTCGGCACGCACGTGCTGCGCACCCTGCCGCAGCGGGCGCTGGGGTTCTGCTTCGCCGGGCTCCTGGCCGCCACGGCGCTGCGCATGCTGATCGACCACTCCGACGCCGGCGGGCGCGCCGACCTCCACCTCGCCTCGATCGTCGGGCTGCTGTTGCTGGGCCTGGCCAGCGGCGTGCTCGCCGGGCTGCTGGGCGTCGGCGGCGGGATCATCATGGTGCCGGCGATGGTGGTGCTGCTGCGGATCCCGCCGGCCGTCGCCAAGGGCACGTCGCTGGCGGTGATCATCCCCACGTCGATCATGGGCACGGCCCGCAACCGGAAGAACGGCAACGCCGACATGCCGATCGCCGCGATCGTGGGCCTGGCCGGGGTGGTGTCGGCGTTCGCGGCGTCGAAGGTGTCGGTCGGCATGTCGGAGACGACGTCGAACGTCCTCTTCGCGGCGCTGCTGCTGATCGTGGCCACCCGCATGCTCTGGCAGCTGGTCCACCCCGCCGCCCGCCACGACGACGCCACCGACGTCGCTGCCGACGCCGGATGACGCCGGGCGCGTACCTGGTCGTCGCGCTGGCGGTGGCCGTGGCGGCCTGCGTGCACGGGGCGCTGGGGTTCGGGTTGGGGACCGTCGGGGCGCCGGTGCTGGCGCTGGTCGACGAGCGCCTGGTGCCGGGGCCGCTGCTGTGCGTCGGGGTGGTGCTGACGCTGCTGGTGGCGTTGCGGGAGCGGGGTTCGCTCGACGTCGGGGGCGTGCGCTGGGCCATCGTCGGCCGGGTGCCGGGCACGCTGGTGGGCGCCGTCGCCGTGGCGGCGCTGCCGCAGCGGGGGTTGATCCTGCTGTTCGCCGTGCTGGTGCTGGCGGGGGTGGCGCTCAGCGCGGCCGGGCTGCGGGTGGAGCCGACCGGGCCCGCCAACTTCGGCGCCGGCGCCGCCTCGGGCTTCATGGGCACGATCACCTCGGTGGGTGGCCCGGCGATGGCGCTGCTGTACCAGCGGGAGGACGGCGCCCGGCTGCGTTCGACGCTGGCGCTGTTCTTCGTGTTCGGGGCGACCCTGTCGCTGTCGACGTTGACGGTGACGGGGGCGTTCGGCGGCGAGGAGCTGGGCCTCGGCCTGTCGCTGCTGCCGCCGACGCTGCTGGGGTTCGCCCTGTCGGCGGTGTCGGCCCGCTGGCTCGACCAGGGCCGGACGCGGGGCGCGATCCTCTGGTTCGCCGGGGCCACGTCGGCCGTCCTGCTGTTGCGCGAGGTCCTGGCCGCGCTGTGACCGGCGTCGACGCCGACGTCGTGGTGGTGGGCGGTGGGATCGCCGGCGCCGCCGCTGCGTGGGCGCTGAGCCGGGCGGGGGCCCGGGTGGTGCTCGTCGAGCAGGAGGCGCTGCCGGGGCACCACGCCACCGGCCGCTCGGCCGCGGTCACCAACGAGACCGTCGGCCATCCGGTGGTGTGCGCCCTGGCCCGGGCGTCGCGGCCGTTCCTCGACGCCCCACCGGCGGGGTTCGTCGACCACCCGCTCCTGTCGCCCCGGGGGCTGCTGTGGGTCGCCGAGGACCCGGCGTCGCTCGACGACCTGGCGGCGTCCGCCCGGCGGATCGGCCCGGAGGAGGTGCGGCAGCTGGTCCCGCAGCTGCGGCCGGCGTGGGCGGCCGCGGGCGGCGTGTACGAGGCGGAGGCCCGGTCGGTCGACGTGGCCGCGCTGCTGCAGGGGTACCTGCGCGGGCTGGACGTGCGGACGGGCGCGGCGGTGGCGCAGCTGGCCCGCGTGGGCGGCGGCTGGCGGGTGGAGGTGGGCGGCTCGGTCCTCCGGTGCGGCGTGGTGGTGAACGCCGCCGGGGCGTGGGGCGACGTGGTGGCCTCGCGGGCGGGGGTGGCGCCCTTGGGGCTGGCGCCGCTGCGACGGACGGCGTGCCTCGTGGCGGTGCCCGACGGCCACGACGTCGGCGGCTGGCCGCTGGTCATGGACGCCGGCGGGGGCTTCTACGCCGAGCCCGAGCCGGGTGGCCTGCTGCTCTCCCCTGCCGACGAGACCCCGTCGCCTCCGGGGGATGCCCGCCCGGAGGAGCTCGACGTCGCCCTGGCCCTCGACCGCCTGCGTGACGCCACGACTCTGCCGGTCCGCTCGGTCCGCCGGGCGTGGGCCGGACTCCGCACCTTCACCTCCGACCGGATCCCGGCCGCCGGCTTCGACCCCGACGCTCCCGGCTTCTACTGGCTGGTTGGCCAGGGCGGCGCCGGCATCAAGACCGCCCCCGCCCTCGCCGCGTTGGCGGCCGCCGACATCACCGGCACGCCTGTGGCTCTCCCCGACGACCTCGTCGACGCCGTCCGCCCGGCCCGCCTCCGCTGACCGAAACTGCGACAGAACGAGCCCGAAACCGGCCGGTTCTGTCGCAGTTGCCCCCACCTCAGGCGGCCCGAGGCGGGCGGATCGGGGTGCCGGAGTACCACAACGGAGTCGTCTCGATGCTCGCGAAGCGCCAGCCGTCGGGCGCCCGGACGAGGCCGAAGCGGTACACCTCGCCCAGCGTGTACTCGACCGGGGGCGCCGGCGCCGTCGTCGGTTCAGCCCCGCCGTCCGTCGCCCCGAAGTGCACCACCAGGTTGGCCCGGGCTGCTGCAGCACGGTCGCCGTCGAGGTCGACGAGCAGGTTGGTGATCAGGTGCTGGATCGGCTGCTCGGGCCGGTGGTTGCGGCTCGCCTGGGCGATCACCGCCTCGGGCCCCTGGGCGGCGCCACCCGGCGTGCGGACGGTGACGTCCTCCGCGAGCAGCGACTTCATCTCGTCGAAGCGGCCCTCGTCGAGGACGACACCCAGCCGGCTGACCAGGTCGGCGATCTCGTTGCGGTCGATGAGCTCCCGAACTGTGGCGTCCATCGGTCTTCCTCCCGTTGCGGTTCGTTGGCCTCACCAACATTGGCGATACCAACGGTATTCCGCAACTCGTGGGTAGGGCCAACGAAGTTGCTACCTTGCCGCGATGGAGCCCGTCGACGCCCACGCCGCACCGGCCCGGCTGAGGACCCTGCCGAGCTGGCTCGTCAACCAGGTCGCCCTCGCCGCCAACCGGGCGGTCGCCGAGGGCCTGGCCGCCGCCGGCACCCGGCGCCACCACTACTCACTGCTGGCCGCCCTCGACGACGTCGGCCCCGCCAGCCAGGCCGAGCTCGGCCGCCGCACCATGATCGACCGCAGCGACGTGGTGGCCGCCGTCAACGAGCTGGCCGACCAGGGCTACGTCGAGCGCACCCCCGACCCTGCCGACCGCCGTCGCAACGTCGTGAGCCTCACCCCCGCCGGTCGCCGCCGGCTCCGACAGCTCGACCGCCTGCTGGCGAAGGTCCAGGACGACATCCTCGCCCCGCTCCCCGCCGAGGACCGCAACCGCCTGGTCGCCCTGCTCACCCGCCTGGTCGAGCGCTGACGCGCGGGCGACTCAGGGGCCGGCGGGGTGGGCGGACTCGAGCGCGGTGACGACGGCGGTCATGTGGGCGTAGGTGGCGTCGCGGGCACCCGTGACGTCGCCGGCGGCGATCGCGTCGCGGATGCGCTGGTGCTCCTCCCAGCTCATGCCCTCCCGGTGCGACGACAGCACCGAGAACACGAGCTCCGTCTGGTGCCGCAGGGGCGCCACGGCATGGCCCAGGTAGGGGTTGCCCGCCATCTCCTCGATGGCGACGTGGAACTCGCGGTGGCACTCGGCGGCCCGCACCAGGTCGTCGCCGGCCGACGCCCGACGCCCGTCCTCCAGCACCGCGGTCAGGCGCGCCAGGCCCTCGGCGTCGTCCCGCCCCGCCGCCAGCTCGGCCGCGTACGCCTCCAGCAGCGCCCGCAACTGCAGCAGCTTGCGCACGTCCTCCAGGTCGAACGACGAGACGTAGGCACCCTTGCGGGGCCGCACCTCCACCAGGCCGGTGCTCTCCAGCGCCCGGATCGCCTCCCGCACCGGGTTGCGCGACACGCCCAGCCGCTCGGCCAGGCGGTCCTCGACCAGCCGGTCGCCGGGCTTGAGGTCGCCCCGGGTGATCATCCCCCGGAGCTCGTCCACCACCGCTTCCCGCAGCGTCCGATGGGTGCTTCCGACGCTCATGCTCCGCACGCTAGACCGGCCAATCACGGTAGTTATCGGTCATCCGACCCGGGTGAGGGCGCGGAGGGAGCCGACGGTGGCGCGCTCGACGAACCGGCCCGACTCGATCGCCGGGCGGTAGATCTGCTCGTAGGGGGCCTGGCCACCGGCGGCCGGGTCGGTGAAGACGTCGTGGATCAGCAGCAGACCGCCGGGGGCAACGTGCGGCGTCCACGTCTCGTAGTCGTGCCGGGCGGGCTCGGCGCCGTGGCCACCGTCGACGAACAGCAGCGCCAGCGGCGTGGTCCACCAGCGGCCCACCGTCGGCGAGTCGCCCACCACCGCCACCACCGACGCCTCCAGCCCGGCGTCGAACACAGTGCGCCGGAAGATCGGGAGGGTGTCCATGCGACCGACCTCGGGGTCGACCAGGTCGGGCTCGTGCCACTCCCAGCCCGGCTGGTTCTCCTCGGAGCCGCGGTGGTGGTCGATCGAGAACAGCACCCGCCCCCGCTCCCGGGCCGCCGCTCCCAGGTAGATGGCCGACTTGCCGCAGTAGCTGCCCACCTCCAGGAACGGCCCGTCCACGTCGACCGACCGCGCGGCGTCGAACAGCGCCTCGCCCTCGTCGGGCGGCATGAAGCCCCGGGCGGCCTCGGCGAGCTTGCGCAGGTCGGGGTCCATCACGCCGACGCCGACGTCGACGACGCCGGCAGGGCGTTGGCCCGCGCCACGTCCGAGAACCACCTCGCGCTGGCCTTGGGGGTGCGGACGAACGACGTGCGGTCGACCTCCACCAGGCCGAAGTGGGGCCCGTAGCCCAGCGCCCACTCGAAGTTGTCGAGCAGCGACCAGTACGTGTAGCCCCGCACGTCGATGCCGTCGGCCAGGCAGCGGCCGACCCCCTGGAGCGCCTCGCGCACGTAGGCGATGCGCTGCTCGTCGTCGCCGGTGCCGATGCCGTTCTCGGTCACCAGCAGCGGCACCTCGCCCCGGGTGTAGTCCCAGGCCCGCCGCAGGGTCGCCTCCAGCGCGGCCGGGTAGTACTCGTAGCCCATGGTCAGGACCGGGACGCCGTCCTCGGCCCCCACCTGCCCGTCGGAGCCGACCCGCTGGCGCGTGTAGGTCTGCACGCCGACGTAGTCGTCGCCCTCGACGGCATCGAGGAACACGTCCTCCATGCCCCGCCGGTAGCGGTCTCGCCGCGACTCGCCCCCGTCGACGGCCTGGTAGTCGGTCATCGACAGCGTCAGGCCCACGGGGACACCCGGGGCGGCCGAGCGGATGGCGTCGACGGCCCGACGGTGCGCCTCCACGAAGTGGCCGTTGATCCGGCGGCGCGCCTCCGGGTCGCGGTGGCCCGGCGGGAAGAACCCCACCAGCCAGCCCATCGTGGCCACGATGTTCGGCTCGTTGATCGTGCACGCCCGGCGCATGACGTCGCCCAGCTCGCCGGCGGCGCGCTCGCAGAAGCGGGCGAAGCGGTCGATCGTCGCCGGCTCGTCCCAGCCGCCGAGCGCCGTGACCCAACGGGGGGTCGTGAAGTGGTGGAACGTCACCGTCGGCTCGATGCCGCGGGCCAGGAGCGCCTCGCAGATGGCCCGGTAGTGGGCGATCGACGCGGCCGACCACTCACCCTCCTCGGGCTCGATGCGGCTCCACTCGATCGAGAACCGGTAGGTGTTCAGGCCCAGCTGCGCCACCAGGTCGACGTCCTCGGACCAGCGGTTCCACGAGTCGCAGGCGTCGCCCGAGGGCTCCTGGCACACCGTGCCTTCGGCGTGCTCCCACGCCCACCAGTCGTTGTTCCAGTTGGCGCCCTCGATCTGGTGGGCCGCGGTCGCCGTCCCCCAGAGGAACCCGTCGGGGAACCGCACGGTGTCGTCAGTCACGGCGGAAACCTACCGTCGTGTCCTGTCGTCGGCCCATCGACAACTAGCCCGTACCAACCACCCCGCCGCCGCCCCAAAAGGTCTCGGCTGGCGCCGAGGCCCTGTAGCTTCTTCCGGCGTGTCGCAGACGGCGGTCGACGACCTGGTCCAGCTCATGGATCTGGAGCCCATCGAGGTCAACATCTTCCGAGGGGTCTCCCCGAAGGAGGACCGCCAGCGCGTCTTCGGTGGCCAGGTGGCCGGTCAGGCGCTGGTCGCCGCCGCCCGCACGCTGGAGGACGACGGCGGCCAGGTCCACTCGCTCCACGCCTACTTCCTGCGCCCGGGCGACCCGACGGTGCCGATCCTCTACGAGGTCGACCGCATCCGCGACGGGCGCTCCTTCACCACCCGCCGGGTGGTCGCCATCCAGCACGGCCAGGCCATCTTCAACATGTCGGCCAGCTTCCAGGTGCCCGAGGAGGGCCTGGAGCACGCCTTCCCGATGCCCGACGCGCCGGACCCCGAGTCGCTGCCCGACCGCCGGGCCCGCCTCGCCCCGCTCGCCGACAAGCTCGGCGACCTCCTGGACCGCCCCCAGGCCATCGACACCCGCGTCGCCGACTGGGCCCCTGACGACCGGACCCGGGCGCTGCCGCCCTACCAGCGGGTGTGGCTCCGGGCCGACGGCACGCTGCCCGACGACCCGCTGCTGCACACCATCGTGCTGACGTACGCGTCGGACATGACCCTGCTCGACACCACGCTGCTGCCCCACGCCGGCACGTGGTTCACACCCACGTTGTTCATGGCCAGCCTGGACCATGCGATGTGGTTCCACCGGTCGTTCCGGGCCGACGAATGGCTGCTCTACAGCCAGGACACACCCACTGCATCGAGTGGTCGCGGCCTGGCCCGCGGCCTCGTCTACACCCAAGGGGGAGATCTCGTGGCTTCGGTCGTACAGGAAGGCCTGATCAGGGTGGGCCGCCCATGAGCCTGCTGACCACCCTCACACCGCGCCGCTGCGTCGCCGCCGTCGCCCTCGGCACGCTGCTGGCCACCACCACCGCCTGCGGGGACGACGACGACGAGAGCAGCGGCGGCGAGCCCATCCAGGGCCAGCTCGACCAGGCCGACCCGCCCACCACCGACGCCGAGGGCACCGCGGTGGTGCCGCTCGACGAGGTCGACCTGACGCTCACCTCCATCGGTTCCTTCGACGCGCCGATCTCGATCATCAACCGGGCCGACGACCCGGCCCTGTACGTCGTCGGCTGGAACGGCACGGTCACCAAGGTCGACGTGGCCGGCGAGGGCGACGCCCGCACCTACGAGGCGGCGTCCGAGCCCCTCATCGACATCGACGACGACGTCGTCACCGAGGGCGAGGAGGGCCTGCTCGACGCGACCTTCTCACCCGACGGCGCCCGGCTGTACGTGAGCTACACGGCCGAGCCGGACGGCCACAACGTGATCGCCTCCTACGAGTTCGACGGCGAGTCGATCGACGAGGGCTCCCGGCGGGAGATCCTGACCGCGGGCCCGGCCCAGGCCAACCACAACGGCGGCGACATCGCCTTCGGCCCCGACGGCTTCCTCTACTTCGGGTTGGGCGACGGCGGTGGCGGCGGCGACCCCGACAGCAACGGCCAGGACACCGAGACGCAGCTGGGCAAGCTCATGCGCATCGACCCCGAGGGCGCGGTGGCCGCGGGCGACGACGAGCCCTACCTGATCCCGGCCGACAACCCGTTCGCCGACGGCGGTGGCAGCCCCGAGGTCTGGGCGTACGGCCTGCGCAACCCATGGCGGTTCTCGTTCGACCCCGCCAACGGCGACCTGTGGATCGGCGACGTCGGCCAGGGCGAGTGGGAGGAGATCGACTGGCTGCCCGCCACCGACGGCACGGGAGCCGGTCGGGGCGCCAACCTGGGTTGGAACGCGATGGAGGGCTCGCACCCGTTCGAGGGCGGCTCGAACCCGGACGGCGCCGTGCTGCCGGTGTACGAGTACGCGAACGGCGACGACGGCTGCGCCGTCACCGGCGGCGTCGTCTACCGGGGGCCGGCCACGTCGCTCGAGGGCATCTACCTGTTCGGCGACTCGTGCCAGAACTACGTCCGGGCGATCCGGCTGGCCGACGGCGAGGTCGTCGACGAGGGGCGCTTCGAGGACGCGAGCGTCGAGCAGCTGGTGTCGTTCGGCACCGACAACGGCGGCGACGTCTACGTCGTCGGGCTCGGCGGCGGCGAGATCTTCCGCATCGGCGCCAGCTGACCCGGTCGCCCCGGACGACCCCGCCGACCTGGCCTTTCGGTACCCCCGAGGGGGTACCCACGAGGTACCCGGGCCGGTATCCACGTGCTGATCGCGTGGATACCGGGTCCCGGGCGGACATCGTCACGCGAATGCAACACACGTACCCTGCTCCGTAGCACCTCCCGTAGTGCGATCCTCCGGCAATGTGGTGCATGTCCACCACGACGCGAGGAGGGCGACATGGACTGGGCAGACGCCGATGCGCTGGCATCGACCGAGAGACATCTCCGGTTGATCACGCGTGGCTGCGAACGTGACACGTTGAAACGCTGGGGAGCCAGTTGCACGCCGCTGCAGGAGGCCGAGCTGGCCGCCCCCACCGACGTGAAGCCTTGGCTCCGCAGCCTGCCGACCAAGGCCGCCGACGCCGTGCTGGGCCGGCTCGTCGGCTTCGCCCAGGGCGGCGACTCACCGGCCATGCTCACGGTGATCGTGTGCCTCGGGCCGGGCATCCGCAACCTCGCCGCCCGCACCACCGTCACCGCCGACGAGGCCGTGTCGGAGATCGCGCTCGGCATCCTCGACTACCCGATCGAGCGGCGGACGTCGGTGGCCGGGGGGCTCCTGCTCGACGCCCGCAACCGCATCTACCGCTCCGCCCAGCGCGCCGCCCGGTCGGAGCCGTTCGACGACGACGACACCAGCCACCCGGCCGCGCCCGGCGAGCTCGGCACCACCACGCCGCCGGCCCAGGAGATCATCCAGCTCGTGTGCCAGGGGCGGCGCGACGGCCTCCTCGACCACACCGAGGCCCAGCTCATCATCGACACCCGGCTCAACGGCCACCGGGTCAAACCCGTCGCGAAGGAGCTCGGACTGACGCCCTCGGCCGCCTACCAGCGCCGCAGCCGCGCCGAGGCCCGCCTCACCCAGGTCGTGGCGTGACCCCGCGGGTTCCCTACTCCGCCCGTGGTGTGAACCCCGTCCAACCACCCCGCCGCCGCCCCAAGCGGTGTCAGCTGGCGCTGACCCGTGACATCCCGTGGGCGTAGGGGCGGGCGAGCGTCAACAGGTAGTCGCCGGCTGGGTCCGTCCAGCTGGCGACTACCGCCATCCCGGCGACGGCCAGCTCGTCGGTGACCTGCTCGGGGGTGAACTTGGTGCTGATCTCCGTGCGGATCTCCTCGCCTTCGGCGAAGCCGATGCGCAGGTCGAGCGCCTGCACGTCGACACCCATCGCCTGCTGGGCGGACAGCCGCATCTCGACGCAGCTGTCCTCGGCGTTCCAGCGGGCCACGTGGTCGAACTGCGAGGGTGAGAAGTCGGCGCCCAGCTCGCGGTTGAGGACCCGGAGGAGGTTGCGGTTGAACTCGGCGGTCACCCCGGCGGAGTCGTCGTAGGCCGCGATCAGTCGCTCGACGGGCTTCACGAGGTCGGTCGCCAGCAGGAAGCGGTCGTCGTGCGTGAGGACCCCGGCCACGTCCCGGAGGAAGCGGCGGCGCTCGTGCCGGTCGAAGTTGCCGATGGTGCTGCCCAGGAAGGCGACCAGCCGGGGGACGCCGACGTCGGGGATGGCGTCGAGGTGGCGGTGGAAGTCGCCGGCGATGGCGTGGACGCCGACCTCGAACTGGGCCGCGGTGGTGGCGGCCGCGGAGCGCAGCGTCGCCTCGGAGACGTCGAACGGGACGTAGCCGGCCAGGCCGTGGCGGCTGCGCTTCATGGCTTCGAGGAGGAGGCGGGTCTTCTCGGAGGTGCCGGAGCCGAGCTCGACGAGCACCTCGGCTCGGGCGACGTCCGTGATCTCGTCGGCGCTCGCCCGGAGCAGGTCGCGCTCGGTGCGGAAGGGGTAGTACTCGGGCAGGCGGGTGATCTGCTCGTAGAGGGCCGAGCCCCGGTCGTCGTAGAACCAGACCGGCGTCATCCACTTGGGGTGCGCGGTGAGGCCGGCGATGGCGTCCCGCCGGAGGGCCTGGCGGAAGTCGCTCTCGTGGACCCGGACGTCGACGCTCACCCCACCGTCGAGGAGCGCTGTCTTGGCGCTCATCGGTCGACCGCCAGGCGCAAGCCGCAGAACGGCCACCGGGACGACGGGTAGAAGAAGTTGCGGTAGGTGAGTCGGGTGTGGCCGGCGGGAGTGACGCAGGCGCCGCCCCGCAGGGCCTGCTGGTTCACCATGAACTTGCCGTTGTACTCACCGACGGCGCCGGCGGCCGGCTGGAAGCCCGGGTAGGGGCCGTAGCTGCTGGCGGTCCATTGCCACACGGCGCCGGTCCACTGCTCGGGGTCGGCGTCGGTGTCGCCGGGCGCTCGGGGGTGGAGGCCGCGCCCGTCGCCGGTGAGGTCGCCGATGTCGAGGCCCGCGACGGACCGGGCGCGGGCGGGGCTGCGGCTGGTGGCGACCGTCTCCCACTCGGCCTCGGTCGGGAGGCGACAGCCGGCCCAGCGGGCGTAGGCGTCGGCCTCGTACCAGCTGACGTGGCACACCGGCTCGGCGGGGTCGACCGGACGGGTGCCGGTGAGCGTGTGGACCTTCCAGGTGCCGTCGCCGCACTGGCGCCAGTACTCGGGGGCGTCCCAGCCCTGGGTGCGCACGGTGCCCCAACCGTCGGACATCCACAGCTCGGGCCGCTCGTAGCCGTCGTCGGCGACGAAGGCGAGCCACTCGCCGCAGGTCACGAGCGTCGGGCGGATCGCGAACGGGGTGAGCAGCGTGTCGTGCACCGGGGTCTCGTTGTCGAAGGCGAAGGCCCCGTCCTCGCCCTCGCCCTCGTGGCCCATCGCGACGATGCCGCCGGGGTGCTCGATCCACTCGGGCGGCGTGGCGGTCTTGGACGCCGCCGCCGCTGCTGCTGGCTGGGGGCGGGCGGGGCGGTAGGCCGGCTCGGTGGGGTTCGCCCCCAGCACGTGCTTGATGTCCATGAGCAGGAGCTCCTGGTGCTGCTGCTCGTGGTTGAGGCCCAGGGTGACCAGCCGGCCGGCGACGGGGTGCAGGTCACGGCCGAGGAAGCCGACCATCGAGTCGTCGACCTTCTCGCGGTAGGCGGCGATCTCGTCGATGCCGGGACGGGACAGCAGGCCGCGCTCGGGGCGGGCGTGCCGGGGACCGACGGCCTCGTAGTAGGAGTTGAAGAGGTAGGCGTAGGCGGGGTCGACCGGCGTGTAGCCGGGCTGGTGCTCGCCCAGCAGGAACGTCTCGAAGAACCAGGTGGTGTGGGCCCGGTGCCACTTGGTGGGGCTCACGTCGGGCATCGACTGGACGGTCTGGTCCTCGGCCGAGAGCGGCTGCGCCAGCTGCTCGGTCATCGCCCGGACCTCGAGGAAGCGGTCCGTCAGATCCTGGGGCGTCCCGGTGTCCCGGGTGCCCCCGGTCTGTCCGGTCTCTCCGGTCTCCCCGGCCTCGGCAACGGATGCGGTCATGATCCCCCCGCTTGGTGGGTCCGCTCGAATGGCGCCTTGCAACCTACAAAGGCATTCCACCGACACCGCCGCGCCAACCGCACACCCCGAGGTCAGCGGCGTGAGAAAATTCCGTCACATCGGGCGGAGGAGGCCAGGGTCGGACGGACCGACCAGTTCGCAACCCTCTGGTAGCCGAGCACCTCCCATCGGTAACAACGGTTAGCGACTACAAGCCGGTGAAGATGTCGGTGTCGGTTGTGCCCGGTGGGGCGGACCGGCGGATGTACCACTCGGTGCCCAGGGCGGACGAGAAGGCGTCTTCGGGGAGGGCGAGGAGGGGGCCGGTGTCCTGGATCTGGCTGGCGTGGGCTTCCATCGAGGCGCGCTTCCGGGCGAGGTAGGGGCGGACGTCGACGCGGGTGGTGATCTGGTCGCCGGGGGTGCCGAAGACGATGCCGGCGGCCTCGAAGTCGGGCAGGTCGTCGATCGACGCACCCGCCTCGGCCGCCGCCTTCATCATCGTGCGCAGGTGGTCGCGGTCCCACGTCAGCTCCAGCACCTGCGGCGTCCCCGCCAGCTCGGCCGCCCGCACGCCCACCCGGTGGACCTGGATGTGGTCCGGGTGGCCGTAGTGGCCGTTGACGTCGTACACGGTGAGGACGTCGGCCGCCTCCTCCCGCACGATGGCGGCCAACCGGGCAGCCGCCTCCTCGCCGTCGGCCCGCCAGAAGCAGCGCGGATCGTCGTTCTCGGGAGTGCCCATCATCCCGGAGTCCCGGTAGCCCAGCCACTCCACCCGGGCCACCCCCAGCACCGCCGCCGACCGCTGCGCCTCCACCATCCGCCGCTCCACCAGCGTCTCCCCCGGGTCGAGGAAGCCGTCGGCGACCTCGCCGACCTCCCCACGGGTGGCGTACACGACGACGGTCCGGTGCCCGTCGGCCGCGGCCTTGGCCAGCGTGCCCGACTGGGCCATGCACTCGTCGTCGGGATGGGCGTGGAAGGCGACCAGCGTGGACATACCGGCCCGACGCTAACGGCCGTCGCGGAGGTCGAACCGGTAGAGGTTCGTCTCCCGCGGGGTGAAGCCCAGGCGCTGGTAGAGCCGGTTGGCGGCGTCCCGGGAGGGGCGGGACGTCAGGTCGACGGTGACGCAGCCCCGCTCGGCGGCCCGGTCGAGCATCGCCTGCGTCAGAGCCTCGCCGATGCCCTGGCGGGTGGCGGACTCGTCGACCACCACGTCCTCGATCCACGCCCGCTGCCCTGTGGGGATGCGGAACACCGCCAGCGTCGACATGCCGACGATGGTCCCGTCGTCGGCCAGGGCGATGAACAGGTCGGTCGCCGGCGAGGACACGACGTCGCCCAGCTCCTCGACGGTCGGCGGCGGGTTCGACTTCGACAGCTGCGGCACCAGCTTGTCGACCGCATCGACGATCGCAGGCGTGAGCGTGGTGGCGATCTCGACCTTCATGGGTCCGCAACCTAGTGGCACGGCACGACGGCGCCCGCCCGCCCGGGATGAGGGCCCCGGCGGACCGCGTAGCATGAACGGGTGCGTCACATCCGGTGGGAAGAGCACCCGCCGCTGCGCGATCCGGTCTTCGTCGCAGCCTTCGCCGGCTGGAACGATGCGGGCGACGCGGCCACCGGGGCGGTCCGCTACCTGGTGGACCGCTACGAGGGCAACGAGTTCGCCCACGTCGACCCGGAGGAGTTCTTCGACTTCACCGCGGCCCGTCCCCACGTGCGGCTCGACGACGACGGCGCGCGCGAGCTGACCTGGCCGTCGACGGAGTTCCACGCCCTCACGCTGCCCAGCGGCCGTGACGCGGTGATGGTGGTCGGCACCGAGCCCCACCTGCGCTGGCGCACCTTCGGCGACCAGGTCGTGGAGATGGCGCAGAGCGTTGGCTGCAGCCTCTTCGTCACCCTCGGGGCGATGGTGGCCGAGGTGCCGCACAGCCGCCCCGTGCGCATCGTCGGCAACATCACCGAGACCCAGCTCAGCACCCGCCTCGACCTGCCCACCTCCACCTACGAGGGGCCCACCGGCATCGTCGGCGTGGTCACGCAGGCGTGCCTGAAGGCCGGGCTGCCGACGGCGTCGCTGTGGGCGGCGGTGCCCACCTACGTACCGGCGGCGCCGTCACCGAAGGCCGCGCTCGCCCTGGTCGAGCACACCGCGCAGGTGCTCGACACCTGGTTCCCCACCACCGAGCTGGAGATCGCCGCTGCGTCGTACGAGCGGCAGGTCAGTGAGCTGGTGGCGGAGGACGAGGAGACCGCCGACTACGTCCGCAACCTCGAGGACAGCCACGACCGCGACCTCGACCAACCCGGCCGGTCGCTGGTCGAGGAGGTCGAGCGCTTCCTCCGCGACCGACCGGACTGAGGCGGGGCAGGCCCATGGAGGAGCGGGTGGCGGCGGTGATCCCCGCCTGGAACGAGGCGGCGACCGTGGTTCCTCGACGCCGACCTGGTGGGCCTGCGCCCCGGTCACGTCGACACGCTGGTCGGCCTGGTGCGCAGCGGCGAGGCCGACATGGCGTGCGGCCTGTTCGACCGGGGCCCCGTCGCCAACCCGATCTTCCTGGAGGGCCTGCCGGTGCTCACCGGCCAGCGGGCGCTGCGGCGGGAGCTGTTCGAGCAGCTGGAGGTCGACGACGTGCGCGGCTACCGGGTGGAGGCGGCGCTCAACAGCCTCGTCGCCCGCGACGAGCTGGTGCGGGTCGACCGGGTGCTGCCCGGCCTGTGGCACCGCACCAAGGAGGAGAAGCTGTCGAGCCCGGTCGTCGGCCTGCTCACCAAGGTGGCGATGCTGCTGAGCGCCTGCTGGAGCTACGTCCCCTTCTCCGCGCTCAGTTGGACCAGGGGCGCTCGCGTGGCTCGTCGTACAGCACACTGACGGCCTCGCCGCGGATCGCCCGGAACGCCTGCGCGCCCCACTGGTCGATGCCGGCGAGCGGCTGGGGCAGCTTGTCCTCGCCGAACCAGCCCACGTCGGACGTCTCCAGCGGGTGGGCCTGCAGCGACCCGCCCACCGCCTTGCACAGGAACACCAGGCTGTAGAGCGGCACGCTGGTGAAGCCGAGGCGCAGGCCGTCGAGCAGGGCGATCAGCCGCACCGGCTCGCACAGGATGCCCGTCTCCTCCCGCACCTCCTTCACCGCGATCTCGCTGGCGGAGTAGCCGACGTCGGCCCAACCGGTCGGGTACAGCCAGACGCCCGAGTCGGCCCGCTGCACCAGCAGGATCTCACCCTCGTCGTTGGAGACGACCGCGCCCACCGCGACCTTGGGGGTGATGTAGCCGGCCACGCCCTGGCCGACGCCCTTCATCCACTCGTCGACGAAGTCCTCGGCGTCGAACTCCTCGTCGGCCTGCGCCGCGGCCCGGATGTCGCCGGCGACGGCCAGCACCTCCTCGAACCGCTCCCGCTCGTAGAGGCTCTCGGTGAACCCCAGGCCGGTGCGGGCGATGCCCGACAACGCCTCGGCCCAGCGGATCAGGTCCTGTCGGGTCGGGGGCAACCGGTCGCTCACGGGACGGACGTTATCCGAGCTCTATGACAGTCAAGGCGCCGGAGCAGCCGGTCAGGGCTCCAGCAACGAGTGGAGGACGGCCCGCTCGATCTCGGCCAGCGTCGTCGGCTCGGTGAGCTTCCCGCCCCAGGCATCGCGCAGGTAGAAGCTGTCGACCACGAGGGGGCCGAGCGTCTGCACCTTGGCCGACACGATGTCGAGGTCGAGGTCGGCGAACGCCCGGGTGATGCGGTACAGGACGCCGACGCCGTCGGGGGCGTGCACCTCCACGACGGTGGCCTCGGCCGAGGCGTCGACGTCGAAGCACACCTCGGTCTCCACCTCGGTGGCCGCCAGCGCCCGAGCCCGGCCGTAGCGACGGGTCCGCTCGGCGACCCGGGCCCGCAGCGCCAGGCGCCCCTCCAGCGCCCGCTCCAGGTCGGCCACCACCGCCTGCCACGAGATCACGGGCCCCAGGCTCGACTCCACCCGGAACACCTCCAGCGCCGTCGGGCCGTCGGTGGCGACGGCGGCGTCGAGGACGTCGAGACCGTGGAGGGCCAGCACCCCGGCGACCCGGTTGAACAGGCCGTGACGGTCGCGGCACACCAGCGTCAGCACCGGGCCGTCGCAGTGGATGACCTGCTCGCCGGCGGCCAACTGCGCCCGCTGCTCGGCGGTCGGGAACGGGTCGGCCAGCTCGTGGGGCTCGCCGCCCCGCAGCACGTGGTCGGTGCGGGTGACGAGGCGGCCCACCAGCTCGGCCTTCCAGGCGCTCCACGCCGCCGGGCCGGTGGCGAGCGAGTCGGCCTCGGTGAGGGCGCCCAGCAGCTCCAGCACCTCGGGCGTGGCGACCGCGGCGGCCACGGCGTCGATGGTGGCGGGGTCGTCGAGGTCGCGCCGGGTGGCGACGTCGGGCAGCAGCAGGTGGTGACGGCACAGCGCCACCAGCACGTCGACGTCGGCGGGCGGGAGCCCCAGCCGCGGCCCGATCTGCGTGCCGATGAGGGCCACGCCGTTGTCGGTGTGGTCGCCCGGCTGGCCCTTGCCGATGTCGTGCAGCAGGGCTCCCAGCACCAGCAGGTCGGGGCGGCCCACCCGACCGAGCAGCCCGGCGGACTGGGCGGTCGCCTCCCAGAGGTGCCGGTCGACGGTGTAGAGGTGGTAGGCGTTGCGCTGCGGCTTCGCCCGCACCAGCGACCACTCCGGCAGGTAGCGCTCCCAGATCCCCAGCTGGTCGAGCGCCTCGTAGAGGCCGATGCCGCCGGGCCCGGCCGACAGCAGCTCCACGAAGGCGTCCCGGACGGCGTCGGGCCAGGGCTCGGGCAGCGGCGGGTCGGGCACCACGTCGGCCAGGCGCTCCAGCGACGACCGGTGGACGCGGGTGTCGTGCGTGGCCGCGGCCGAGGCGGCCCGGAGGGGCAGCGTCGGGTCGCCGGCGACGTCGGCGGCCGCGGTGACGTGCACCTCGCCGTCGCGCAGCACCAGGTCGGGCCCGATCGCCCGCTCGCGACGCAGCCGACCCAGGGGGCCCGTGAGCGAGCTCTCGATCCGGGACCAGGCGTCGTCGCTGGTCCAGGTGATGGTGCGGGCCGCGGCCGAGACGTCGCGGACGAAGTCGTCGGCGTCGTCGTAGCCGAGCGCGGCGGCGACGGCGTCCTGCTCCTGCAGCAGCAGCCGGTCGCCCGGCCGCCCGGTGCGCCGGTGCAGCTCCACCCGCACGGCGAGCAGCGTGTCGTAGGCGGCGTGGAGGCGGTCGGGGTCGCCCTCCCACATGATCTGCCGGGCGGCCTGGGCCCAGTGCAGCGTGTGGACGTCGCGCAGGCCGCCCCGCCCGTCCTTGAGGTCGGGCTCCAGCAGGAAGGCGACCTCGCCGGCCCGCCGGTGCCGGTCGCGCACCCGCTGCGCCATCGTGGCCAGGTTGCGGCGGGCCCGCTTCTGCCAGAGTCGTCCAGACCGGACCGAGAGGTCGTCGGTGACCTCGGCGTCGCCGCCGATCAGCCGGCTGTCGAGCAGCGCCGTGGCGGTGTCGAGGTCGTCGGCGGCGAGGGCCAGGGCCTCCTCGGTCGTGCGCACGGCGTGGCCGAGCTTCAGGCCGGCGTCCCAGATCGGGTACCAGAGGCGGTCGGCCAGGTCCCGGACGTCGGATCCCCGCCGGTGCAGCAGCACCAGGTCGATGTCGGACTGGAGCGACAGCTCCTGCCGCCCGTACCCGCCCACGGCGACCAGCGCTATGCCTTCGGCGCCGCCGTGACCGTCCTCGACCGCCGCGGCGAACAACCCGGCCAGCCAGGCGTCGACGTCGTCGGTCCAGGCGCGGCACAGCGCCCGACCGACCAGCCCGTCGTCCGCCGCGCGCTGTGCCCGGCGCGCCTTGATGTCGCTAGAGGGCGTCGCCATCCACCTCACCGGTGCGGATGCGCACGATGCCTTCGACGGCGGTCACCCAGATCTTCCCGTCGCCGATCTTGCCGGTGCGCGCCGCCCGGGTGACGGCGTCGGCGAGCTCCTCGACACGGGCGTCGTCCACCAGCACCTCGACCTTCACCTTGGGCACGAAGTCGACCGTGTACTCCGCACCCCGGTACACCTCGGTGTGACCGGACTGGCGGCCGAAGCCCTGCACCTCCGTCACGGTCATGCCGGCGACGCCTGCCTCCTTCAACGCACTCTTCACGTCGTCCAGCTTGAACGGCTTGACGATGGCGGTGATCAGCTTCATGTGAAGGAGGATGCCAGAAATGCAGGCGTGGCAAGCACGGCGGTGCCCAGGTCAGCGGCGGCGGGAGAGGTGGATGTAGGCCTTGGCGGCGCCCCAGGCCAGGCCCGGCTCGTGGAGGGTGGGGTCGACGTCGGCGAACGCAGCGGGCGACAGGTCGTAGACGTCGGCCGGGAAGCTGCGGACGACGAACTCGTCGCGGTGCACCGGCCGGGCGCCGGCGGCCCGCAGCACCTCGGTCGGGTAGCGCACCAGCGAGCGGAGGATCGAGAGGGGGCTGCCGGCCTGCTCGTCGATGTCGGTCGCCAGCAACGCCCGCAGCCGCTCCGCGCCCTCGGCCCGGGCCGCCTCGGCCGCCGTGCGCAGGGCCGACTCGTCGACCTCGAGGCCCTGGGCGGCGGCCACGGACCTCACGCTGCGCTCCACCCAGCCGGCGAGCGCGGCGTCGACGGCGTCGGCCAGCTCGGTGGCGTAGGCCGCGTAGCGGGTGAGCGAGTCGTCCGGGTCGGGGGTCATGGGGTAGACCGAGCGGCGTGAGGATCCGGGCGCTGTCGGTGTTCGAGGGTGTCGTCTACCACTGCGTGTGCATCGACCGCACGCACCCCTGCCGCCCGACGCTCGAGGTCGACGCCCTGCTCCGCCCGGGCGACGCCGACGCCGAGGCCGGTCCCCTGCTCCTGACCGTCAGCGAGTTCGCCGCCATGGTCGACGACCCGCTCCAGGCGCGGCGCTGCTTCGACGAGCTGAAGGCGAAGGGTCGGATCGTCGAGCGCCTGGGCGTCCTCCACGTCAGCTTCCCGACGTGGGCGCCGAGCCCGAGCGAATAGCCGACCCCGGCCCCGACAGAGCGCCGTTGAGGTTGCCGGAGCGCAGGCCCTCCAGGTCGAGCGTCACGTAGCGGTAGCCGGCCGCCTGCACCGCGGCGACCACCCGCTCGGCCAGGGCCACCACGTCGCCCAGCCGCGCCACCGGCACCTCGATGCGGGCCAGCTCGCCGTAGTGCCGCACCCGCAGCTCGTCGAACCCCAGGTGACGCAGCCCGGCCTCGGCGGCTTCGACCTCCGCCAGCCGCCGCAGCGTCACCGGCGTGCCGTACGGCAGCCGCGACGCCAGGCACGCGGCCGCCGGCTTGTCCCACGTGCGGAGGCCGAGGCGCTGCGACCACTCGCGCACGTCGGCCTTGGTGAAACCGGCGTCGACCAGCGGGAACACCGCGCCCCGCTCGGCCGCGGCCCGCTGGCCCGGACGGTGATCGCCCAGGTCGTCGACGTTGACGCCCAGCACCACCGTGGCGCCCTCCTCGGCGGCGACGGGCGCCACGGCCCGCAGCAGGGCCTCCTTGCACCAGTAGCAGCGGTCGCCGTCGTTGCGGGCGTAGGCCGCCTGCTCCATCTCGTCGGTGACCACCTCGACCCAGCGCAGGCCCCACTCGTCGGCCAGGCGGGCGCACTCGGCCCGCTCGGCGGCGGGCAGCGACGGCGACACGGCGGTGACCGCCAGCGCCCGGTCGCGGCCCAGCACGTCGTTGGCCGCCCACGCCACCAGCGCCGAATCGGCACCCCCCGAGAACGCCACCACCACCCGGTCGAGCCGGCGGAGGCCGTCGCGGAGGCCCGAGATCGATGCCCTGGCTGTGCTCATTCGCCCTCCGTCGTCCTGTCAGTTTCGTCGAGAGCCGCCGCAAGGAAGTGGTCAGCCTGACCGGTCGACCCAGTCATTCGTTAGCAAACTGCAACGTCAGCTCGCCAACGCTCGTAGACCGGGGTGCCCGCGACACCTATGCTCCCAGCGTTTCCGTTCCGACAGCGTCCCAGATGGGACAGGGGGACACAGATGCGACAGCACACCTATTGGTTCAGGCTCCTCGCCTGCCTGCTCGGGCTCACGCTGTTCGCCGCGGCTTGCGGTGACGACGATGACGACGAGACCGGCGGCGGGGGTGGCGGCACCGAGGAGGAGACGCCGGACGAACCCGATCCGATCGCCGCGCTGCAGGAGGTCGGCGATGCCGACCCGAGTTGCGAGGCGAGCGCGAGCGACGGGGAGTTCAAGATCGGCGGCCTGCTGGCAGAGACCGGCGACCTCGGCGACATCCTCGGCGCTCCCCAGGCGGCCGGCGCCGCACTGGCCGTGGCCGACATCAACGAGGCCGGCGGCGTGCTCGGCGCTCCGCTGAGCTACGACCCGAAGGACTCCGGCGACGGCGACCCCGACCTGGCCACTCCTGCCGTGCAGGAGCACCTGGCCGCCGGAGTCGACGCCGTCCTCGGCGCCTCGGCCTCGCAGATCTCGTCGAACCAGATCGAGGCGATCATCGGCGAGTGCACGATCATGTTCTCGCCGTCGAACACCGGTCCGCTCTTCACCACGTACGAGGACGACGACCTCTACTTCCGCACCGCGGCGGCCGACATCCTGCAAGGCCGGGTCGTTGCCCAGCTGGCGCTGGACGAGGGCTCCGAGAACGCGGTGATCATGGCCCGTCAGGACCCCTACGGCGAGGGCCTGCTCGAGTTCATCAAGGCCGGCTTCGAAGACGCCGGCGGCGAGGTCGTCGACGAGATCGTGTACGACCCCGAAGGCACCGAGTTCGACTCGGAGATCGAGCAGGTCGTGGAGGCCGACCCGGACGCACTGTTCCTCGTCGGCTTCAACGAGTCCAGCACGATCATCTCGGGCCTGACCGAGAGCGGCTTCACCCCCTCGAACAAGAAGATCTACTTCGTCGAGGGCAACATGGGGAACGCCGTCGGTGAGGCCTTCACCGAGCCGGGCGCACTGGTCGGCATCAAGGGCACCATCCCCGGTGCCGGTGTGTCCGACGAGTTCCGCACCCGCCTGCTGGAGCAGGACCCGGCGCTGGGCACCTTCACGTACGGTCCCGAGACCTACGACGCGCTGGTGATCCTGGCCCTGGCGGCCACCGCTGCCGGGACCGACGAGGCGCCTGCCGTGGCCCGGGAGATCAACGCCGTGACCCGTGAGGGCGAGGAGTGCACCGACTACGCGTCGTGCCTCGCGCTGCTCGACGCGGACCCCGACGCCGACATCGACTACACCGGCCAGTCGGGCCCGGTCGACTTCGCCCTGCCGGGCGAGCCGACCGCCGCCAACTACGGCATCTACACCTGGGCCGAGGACAACACGATCAACACCGAAGCCGAGGAGTTCAAGGACGTGTCGCTGTAACCAGCGACCCGTGAGCGCAACGGGGCCGGCTCCTCCGGGGGCCGGCCCCCGGCGCGTCCGGGGACCCCTGCCCGCTCGTCGACCGGTCGGCTAGTCGACGTTGGCGAGCGAGCCGAGGTAGAGCTCGATCACCTTGGGGTCGCGCAGCAGCGCGTCGCCCGAGTTGGTGTAGGCGTTGCGGCCCTGGTCGAGCACGTAGCCCCGGTGGCAGATCTGCAGGCAGCGCTGGGCGTTCTGCTCGACCATCACGATCGACACGCCCGACTCGTTGATCCGCCGGCAGTTGATGAACACCTCGTCCTGGTAGGCGGGCGACAGGCCGGCCGACGGCTCGTCGAGCAGCAGGACGTGGGGGTCGAGCATCAGCGCCCGGGCCATCGACAGCATCTGGCGCTCACCGCCCGAGAGCGACCCGGCCCGCTGCCGGCGGCGATCGCCGAGGCGGGGGAACATCTCGGTGACCACGTCGTAGCGCCGGGCGAAGATCTTGCGGTTCACGTAGGCGCCCATCTCGAGGTTCTCCTCGACGGTGAGGCGCGGGAACACGTTGTCGGTCTGCGGCACGTAGCCGATGCCCCGGGCCACCAGGTCGTGGGCCTTGAGGTTGGTCACGTCGTCGCCGTCGAACACCACCGTGCCGCTGCGGATCGGCAGCAGCCCGAACAGGGCCTTGACCAGCGTCGACTTGCCGGCGCCGTTGGGGCCGATGACCGCCACCAGCTCGCCCCGGAACAGTTCGAGGTCGGTGCCGTCGAGGATGTTGACCCCGGGGACGTAGCCGGCCACCACGTTGCGGGCGGCGAGCAGCGGTTCGCCGCTCCGGTCGACAGCGGTGGTCACGAGCCCTGTCCCTCCTCGTCGGCGGCTTCGCCTTCGTCGGCCGCTTCAGCGGCGCCCTCGCCTTCGCCTTCGGCGGCGGTGATCGCGGCGTCGGCCTCGGCGAGCTGGCGGTCCTGCTCGGCCCGGTCGAGCGGCGTGCCGTGGTGGGCGCCGAGGTAGGCGTCGATCACCGCGGGGTTGGTGACGATCGAGCTGTGACGGCCCTCGGCGATCAGCTCGCCCTCGCTCATCACCACCACCCAGTCGCTGATCGTCCGCACGATGTCCATGTCGTGCTCCACGAACAGCACGGTCAGGCCCTCGTCGCGCAGCGTCCGGACGTGGCTGACGATCGTCTCGGCCAGCGCCGGGTTCACCCCCGCCATGGGCTCGTCGAGCAGCAGGAAGCTGGGCTCCGACATCAGGGCACGCGCCATCTCCAACAGCTTGCGCTGCCCTCCCGACAACTCCCCGGCGAAGTCGTTGCGCACACGTGTCAGGTTGAAGCGCTCCAGCAGGCGGTCGGCCTGCTTCTCGATCCGCCGCTCCTGGTCGCCCCAGAGCGGCTGGAGGAACGCCGGCAGGAAGTGCTCGCCCAGCTGGCCGGTGGCGCCGAGCTTCATGTTGTCGATCACCCGCATGCGGGCCAGCGCCTTGGTGAGCTGGAAGGTGCGGACGATGCCCAGCCGCGCCGCCCGGTGGGCCGAGCGTCCCTGCAGCGGCGTGCCGTCGAACGACCAGGCGCCGGCCTGGGCCTTGTCGAACCCGGTGATCAGGTTGAAGAACGTGGTCTTGCCGGCGCCGTTGGGCCCGATGAGCGCCGTGATCGAGCCGCGCTGCACCTGCAGGCGCTGGACGTGGACGGCGGTGAGCCCGCCGAAGCGCCGGACCACGTCGTGCGCCACCAGGATGGGGTCGGGCTTGTCGACGCCCGGGGTCTCCTCGACGCCGGCGAAGAGGTCGACGGGAGCCGTCGCGGTCTCGCTACCTGTGCCCGTGCCGGTGTCGTCGCTCATCGGTCCTCCAGCGCGATCTCACGCTTGTCGCCGAAGAGGCCCTGGGGGCGGAACACCACCAGGGCCGCCAGGCCGACGCCCACGAGGATCAGGCGCACCTGGCCGATCTGCGTGGTGTCCATCAGGCTGCTGGGGATGAGCTCCTCGGTGACGGCCCCGCGCAGGATCCCGTTCACGAGCTCGAGCAGGGCCACCATCAGCATCGCTCCGAGCACCGGACCCCAGGTGCGGGCGACACCGCCCAGGATCAGCGCGGCGTAGACGAAGAACGTGGTCTCGGGCCGGTAGTTGCCCGGTGTGGCCGAGCTCTTCTCGATCGCCTGGTACATGCCGGCGAAGGCGCCGATCACGCCGCCGACCACCAGGCTCTGCAGCTTGAAGCCGTAGGCGTTCTTGCCCAGCGAGCGGGCGGCGTCCTCGTCCTCGCGGACGGACTTGAGCACCCGACCCCACGGGCTGCGCATCAGGATCCCCACCCCGAGGGCGAACACCACCACGAGGCCCCAGCCCACCAGCAGCGCCCACAGGCTCCGGGCGCTGTAGTGCCACGGGCCGAAGCCGTAGGAGCCGTCGGCGATGGGGTTGATGTCGTAGAACGCGTCGGAGAAGCCGGAGATGCCGTTGGCGCCACCCGTGGTCTCGCGCCAGTTGGGGTTCTGGATGAGGATGCGGAAGATCTCCCCGGCCGCGATCGTGACGATCGCCAGGTACGAGGCCCGCAGGCGCAGCGTCGGCAGGCCCAGCAGCAGCGCCAGCAGCACGGCGGTGAACACGCTGAAGACGATGCCGGCCCACAGCGAGAAGCCCCACACGTCGACGGCGATGGCGACGCCGTAGGCGCCGGCGCCCATGAACCCGACCTGGCCGAAGTTCAGCAGGCCGGTGTAGCCGAAGTGCACGTTGAGGCCGATGGCCGCCAGGGCGTAGACGATGGCGGTGGTGCCCACCCCGGTGCGGGCCGTGGCGCTGATGATCTCTGCCCAGTCCACGGCTACCCCACCCTCTCCGCGTAGCCGAGGATGCCCTGCGGCCGCACCATCAGCACGACGATCATCACCAGCAGGGCGGCGGCGTTGCGCACCTCGGTGTCGACGAACAGCGCCGACACCTGGATGAGGAGGCCCATCGTCAGGCTGCCGACCAGCGCCCCGTACGACGTGCCGAGGCCGCCGAGGATCACGCCGGCGAAGATCAGCAGCAGCAGCTGGTTGCCGGTCTGCCACTGGATCTTCTGGTCGAGGCCCTGGAAGATGCCACCGAGGGCGGCCAGGCCCCCGCCGGTGATCCACACCCAGGCGATCACCCGCTCGACGTCGACGCCGGACGACTCGGCCAGGTCGGAGTCGTCGGACACCGCCCGCATGGCCTTGCCCATCAGCGTGCGCTGCAGGAACACCGCCACGCCCACCAGCACGACGATCGAGATGCCCATGATCCACAGGTCGCGGGGGACGGGCGAGATCAGGCCGAGGTCGACGTCGTCGGGCTGGTAGTCGAAGTCGCCGAAGCTCCGCCGGGCGCCCTGGAACTGGTAGAGGAACACGTAGCGCAGCCCCAGCCCGATGCCGAAGCTCACGATCATCATCGCCACCAGGCCGGTGCCCCGGTCGCGCAGCGGCCGCCACACGCCCCGGTTGAAGACGGCTCCGAACAACCCGCCTCCCACCACCGCCATGGGCGCCGCGATCAGCAGGGGGATGTCGAGCGTGCGGTTGAAGAAGAACGCCAGCAGCGCGCCGAACGTGACCATGTCGCCGTGCGCGAAGTTCACCAGGCCGGTGGTGCCGAAGATGAGCGACAGGCCGATGGCGCACATGGCGATCACCAGCCCGAAGCGGATCCCGTTGAAGATGCTGTCGGGGAGCTTCTCGAGCGTCGACTCGCCGCCGACCTCGTCGCCGGTGGCCAGGCGGAACAGCAGCGGCTGGGCCTGGCCGGGCGACAGGTTGAGGTCGAGCGTGGCACGGTCCTCGTCGGCGAGCCCCACGCCGTCGGGCAGCCCGCTGGTGTCGATCTCGGCGGTGTAGTTGCCCGGTGCCGGCAGGTCGAGGCTGAACACGCCCTCGTCGTCGGTGGTGAGGGTCTCGGAGAACGACCCGTCCTCCGACTCGACGGTGATCTCCACGTCGGGCACGGCGACGTCCTCGCCGGCCTCGTCCTCGTAGCGGATGCGGCCGTTGACCTGGGGCGCCTCGTCGGCCGGGGCCTGTTCCGCGGGCGGCTCCTGCGCCCCCGCGGGGGCCGCGGCTGCCGCCAGCCCGGCCAACCCGACCACTCCTACCAGCAGGCAACCGACCCGTCTTGCCAGCGCCCTGCGCCGCCGATCGCGATGGTGTCCGACCACTGATCCCTCCATGACCCGGCGGAGTTTAGGTCCGCGCGCCGTGACGGTTACCAGAACGTCCTGCCGTGCAACGAGGTGTTCATCGAAGTGCTCAGTGTTTCCCGCTCTCGGCGCCAAAGCGCCGGGCCGCTCGGGCCACGCTCGCTCAGTCGCGGACGCCGACGGCGACCAAGATGTCGGGTAGGGAAGCCACCATCCCGGTGTAGAAGACGCCGAACTCGGCGAACCGCGACGACGCCTCGTCGTAGCGCATCGTGTAGACGACGTCCTTGAGGTCGTCGGGGTGCACGGCGAACAGCGTCACGCCCCACTCGTAGTCGTCGATCCCCGTGGAGCCGGTGATCAGCTGCAGCACCCGACCGGCGAAGGTGCGACCGGTGCTGCCGTGGCCGAACATCAGCTTCTCCCGGTCGCCGTACGACAGCAGGTACCAGTTGTCGACGTCACCGCGGCGCTTCGACATGGGGTAGAAGCAGAAGGCGCTCATCCCGTCGGGCGGCAGCTGCGGGTACAGGCGGGCCTGGCGCCGCTCCTCGGGGATGCCCTGGGCGTACTCCGACACCTCCGTGAGCGACAGGTAGCTGTCGACCACGTCGAGCCCGGCGGCCTGGATGTCGGTCTGGAACTGGCGCAG
This sequence comes from Acidimicrobiales bacterium, assembly GCA_035316325.1. Taxonomy (NCBI): domain Bacteria; kingdom Bacillati; phylum Actinomycetota; class Acidimicrobiia; order Acidimicrobiales; species Acidimicrobiales bacterium. The sequence continues at coordinate 61,994 of DATHJB010000170.1, read as the reverse complement.
CCGCCACAGGTCGGGGCCCAGCGCCATCAGGCACACGTCGGCCTTGTGGCCCAGCAGCGCGGCGCTCACGACCTGGTGCTCGGCGCCCTCGACGGAGGCGCGCGGGGCGGTGAGCGTCCGGACGGCGACGAGCACCGCATCCGTATCGGCCAACGGCGTGACCTTGCAGAACAGGTGCAGGACGGCCCAGCCCTCGGCCGGCGAGATCGCTTCGATCATCCTCGGAGAGTAACGCCCCGGGAAATTGCGTTCGGAATGCCGCGCATGTCGGGTTTTCGAACGCAATTTGCCCTGGGCGGGTCAGTACCCGACCGGGCCGCCGGAGTCGAGGGTGCGGCCCTGGGCGGCCAGGCGCTCGATCTCGTTGCGCTGCTCCACCTGCTCCAGCCGCCGCACCAGGCCCCGGGTCAGCTCCGCCATCTGCACGGAGACGATGCGCGCCTCCTCCTCGGCGCGGGCCGCGGCCTCCTCCACGTCGCGCATCCGCCGGTCGAGCGACTCCACCTGGTGGTCGTGCGCGGCCTGCCACGCCACCACCTGCCGGTGCAGCGCCTCGAGCCGCCGACGGACGTCGCCCATCCCGGGGTCAGCCAGCAGCTGCCGGCCGCCGACCACCACCGTCGCCATCACTCCGGCCATCAGCACAGCCGTGATCACCAGCAGCGTCACGGTCGGACACCGCGGTCGTGATCATCCACACGACACCTCCTTGTGTCGCCGCCTCGTCGGGCCCCACCCTTCAGAAGCAGGTCGACATCGTTGCTCCTGCAGCAGCCTCGCGCAAGGGGGTCGCGCCGTGACGCTACGTAGCCGAGGGCCTAGCCGGCATCCTCGGCCGCGGCGGCATCCGCCTGCAGGCCGGCGAACTCGTTGAGCTGCAGGCGCACGCGGCCGGGCAGCTCGCCCTCGAAGTCGCGCAGGTGCTCCTGCAGCGGCAGCGCCTCGTCCGGTCGCACCGCGAAGAACAGCAGCTGGTTCGACACCCCGGTGACCGGTTCGCCGTCGAGCTCGAACGCCCCCGCCAGCACCCAGTCGGGCGGCACGCTGCTCAGCCCGTCCGTGCCGTAGACCACCGCCACCTCGAACCCGCGCTCCTCGGCGAGCGTCGCCAGGTACCCCGGCAGCGCCGGCCCCTCGGGTCGGTCGCGCAGCACCTCGTAGTCGGCGAGCCCGCCCAGGTCGGTGAGGGGGCCTTCGTGCAGCAGGCTGATGTAGCCGAGCTGGTCGGTCGCGACCGCCTGACCGTCGTAGTAGCGGTCCAGGAAGAGCCCGGCCTGGTACTGGGCCCGGTACATGTCGTCGGCGGCCAGGGGCGCCTTCGCCAGCAGGCTGACCTTCACCACCCCGAAGGCGCAGGCCAGCAGCAGCAGGGCCGCCAACCCCCGGCGCCGGGCCTCGGCGGGCAGCTCGGCGAGGACGCCCAGCGCGACGTACAGGCCGATGGCGATGAGGTAGGCCTGGTAGCGCTCGTACCAGCCCATGTCGGCGAAGGTGGCGTGCAGCGCGGTGGCGACGACGAGCGCCACGGCACCGACGCGGCGGGTCGCCGGTCGGCCCCACGTCACCAGGAGGTAGGCCACGGCGACGACGACGAGCCCCGTCAGCACGGGGTCGCGGGTGAACCGCATGGCGACGTCGACGACGCTGGCCCCGTCGGCCTGGCCGTTGGTGCTGCCGACGCCCTGGCCCTTGTCGAGCACCGAGTTGGGCAGCACGCCCCCGCCCAGGGCGACGTTCACCGCGGCGAAGGCGACGAGCGTGGCCCCGACCGACCCGACCACCACCGCCGCCTGCCGGATCGCCCGCCGGATCACCCACCGAGTCGGCCCGGCGTCGAGGAGGAGGCCCACCGCCAGCCCGAAGGCCACGAAGGCGGTCTCGAAACGGGTCAGGGTCGCCACTGCCAGCAGGCCCCCCACCAGCCACGGCCGCCAGGGCCCCGGCTCCTGGACGAGGGCGACGACGGCCAGCACGAGGGCGATGTGCAGGGTGTGCTCCATGCCCACCACGGCCAGGCCCGGGAGGAACAGCACCACCACGACCAGCACGGCCACCCCGACCACGTCGACCCGCCGGGCGCCGGGGTTCAGCACCGACTGGTGGCGGCCCAGCAGGACCAGCACGGCGAGGCCGGCCAACACGTTGAGCACCAGCGGCGCCCACATGTCGACGTCGGGCGGCATGAGCGCCGTTGCCGCCGCCACCAGCAGCGTCCACACCGGCGACGAGGAGGCCGACTGGAACGACCCCTCCTGCACGCCCCAGGTGCCGTGGTGGACGAGGGTGTCGGCGATGCTCAGGTGGATCGCCGGGTCGTCGACCACGTAGACGAGCGTCCCGCCCAGCCACCCCACGATGGCCCCGACCACCGCCACGATGGCGACGAGGTAGACCGCGATCCCCCACCGCTCGAAGGACCGCCCGTCGTCGGGTTTCCGGCGCGTCGCCGCGGTCGACGTCGGCGCCGCCGTCGTCACGAGGGTCATGGGGTCGCCCGCCGGCGATGGAGGACGAACCACGTACCGGCACCGGCCGCCAGGACCATCGCACCGGCGGCGCCGGCCACCAGGGGGAGGACGTTGCGGTCGGAGGTGGCGAGGAACTCGAACCGGTCGGGGTCCGCGCACACCCGGGGGCCCTCGAAGATCGCCAGGCGCAGATCGTGCCGTCCGAGCTCGGCGGCCCGCACCTTGTCCTCGGTGCTGACGGCGTCCTCGCCCGCCAGCCGGCGTAGCTGCACGTCGCTCAACCAGCGGCGGTCCGCCGGCGACAGCCAGTCCCAGGAGGCCAGCTGCTCGGCCCGGGGGTCGGCCCGGCACTCGTCGACGGCCCGGTCGACGGCGACGGTGAGCAGCAGGTCGTAGGGCTCGCCCTCGCCCCAGCGGTGCTCGTGGCCCCACTTGAGCCCGGCGTAGCCCTCGTCGGTGACGACGTCGTAGCCGTCCTCCGCCAGGGCGTAGAAGACGCCGGCCCCGAAGATGTGCCAGAACTCGCCCCGCCGGTCGACCCGGATCGTCTCGTCGCGGGGCAGCTTGCCGTCGAGCTGGGCCACCAGCTCCTGCACCTGCCGACCGCTGGTGTCGAGCGGTAGCTCGACCTGGGTGGCCTTCCCCCAGGTGGTCGCGGCGCCGGCCAGCACCACCGCGCCCGCCACCGCGGCCGCGGCCGTCCGCCGGAGCGGCACCTGCCGGACCCACGGTTCCACCAGCCGCCAGCCCGTCCACAGCACCGCGAACCAGGCGAAGCCACCGACGACCTTCAGCCACTGGGTGAGGTACACCTCGTTGGGGATGGGGATCTGGGCGACGGCCGGCACCGCGCCGACCACCAGCACCAGGGCCAGCGTCGTCAGCGCCGTGGCGTCGGCGAAGCCCCGCCGGCGGGCCGCCACCAGGCAGGCGACGAGCAGGCCGACGACGAGGAGCAGGGGCACCGGGCCGGAGCCCACCACCGAGAACATGACGCCGGTGCGGGGCTCGGTGCCGCCCATCCACGGCCCGTCGGGGCGGACGTAGCGGCCCACCAGCCCCAGGGCGTCGGCGGGGCCCACCCGGGCCTGGCTGCTGCCGAAGGACCGGGCGATGTTCCACGGGTTGTGCAGGTCGAACAGGGCGTCGGCCAGGGCCGGCAGCCACAGCACCCCGGAGATCAGCGCCCCCCGGATGACGACCCGACGCCACGGTGCCCACGGCGCCCGGGGCAGCTCGTCGCGCCCGGGCTCGTCGTCGCCGGGTGTCACCACCCGCGGCCACCAGCGCACCCAGGCGTAGAGCCACAACCCCAGCAGCGCCGCCAGCGACACGAACGCCAGGTGGTTGTGCATGGCGAACGTGGCGGGGATCACCGCCTCCACCAGCGCCCGGCGCCGCCCCAGCGCGGCGTCCCACACCAGGAACACCGTCAGCAGGAACGACGTGAGCGGCAGGTAGGGGTTCCACAGGTCGACCAGGTTCTCGGGCCCGACGCCGTGCACCACCACCGCGATCAGCGCGGTGACGCCGAGCAGCAGCGGCCAGCGGCCCCGGCGCCAGGCGACGGCGGCGAGGCAGCCCAGGACCACCACGTTCGCCGCGGCAGCCGTCCACTGCAGCGCCCGGGGGTCGCCGCCGGTCAGGCGGTACAGGGGCGCGCTCAGCCAGAAGCCGAGGGGACCGGGGTGCGCCCAGCCCTTGACGGTGTAGGTGCCCACCAGCGGCGTGTCCCGGGTGCCCACCTGCGACACCTTGTAGACGAAGTGCGCGAAGTCGCCCGCCGGATGCCAGGTGTCGCCGACGAGGGAGAACGCCCCGACCACGACGGGGCTCACCGCCAGGCCGACCACGGCGACCGCCAGCACCGCGGCCCGCCACCCGGGCGCGGCGGGGCGCGCCCGGTCGGCCGGAGCGTCGGGCGCTTCGGCCGTCTCGGTCGCCTCCGTTCGCCCTACCAGCATCGAGTCCCCCAGGAAGTCGAGCCCGCAGAGGTTAGCCGAAGGGTCAGGGGACGGTCTGGCAGGGGCCGGCGGCGCAGGTGTCGACCAGGGTGCCCTGCTCCAGGAAGGTGAGCGCCATGGTGAGCACCTCGGTCTGGTCGCGGCCCATGCCGTGGGGGTCGTCCCCCGCCCGGTTCGGCTCGTTGCCGGTGGGCGGCGTCGGCGTGCCGAAGTCCCACACCACCAGGTACGAGTGGCCGCTGTGCGGGAGCTCGGACGGGTCGAGCGCGCGGATGTCCCAGAACGGCTCGACGTCCGGGCTGCGGCCGGCCGCCAGGCCCGGGGTCCGCACCTTGGCGCCGATCGTCCGGGCCATCACCTCGGTGCCGACGTTGGCCACCTGGTGGTCGCCGAACGCCTCGTACAGCAGCACCTGCTTCTCCCCCGAGCCGGGGTAGTTGTCCTCGGTGAGGTGCTGGGCGTAGGCGTCGTTCTCGCCCCGGTCCCACAGCATCTGGGAGACGAGGATGCCGATCTGGCGGTCGACCCGGTCGGGGTAGCTGGGGTCGTAGAGCTCGGCGAACACGTCGAAGTCGACGCTGCGGTCGAGCAGGGTCGAGTAGTTCATGCCCGGCACGCCCAGGAAGGCCCGGTCCCACTCGGTCGACAGCGCCGTCGCCGCCCCGCCCAGGATGCCGCCCTGGCTGACGCCGATGAACGTGAGGTTCTGCTGGTCGAGCAGCGGGGTGCCGTCGGCGGCCTGGAACGCCGGGTCCGACGACAGGCCGTCGGCGTGCGTCACCAGCCGACCCAGGAACTGGAAGTTGAGCAGCGACTGCTGCAGCCGGTCGGGCAGCGTCCGGAACGCCGACATGTCCTGCAGCGCCGCCACCACCGAGCCGATGTCCTCCTCCGACATGCCGATCCACCAGGTGGCGCAGTACGTGGTGTTGGTCATCCGGGAGAACCGGGAGCCGGCGCCGAGCACCTCGCGGGCGCTCCCCATCAGCCCGTGCCCGTACAGCGACGCCTGCGTCGGCTGGGCGGTGCCGTCGGCGTTGACGGCCGAGTCGGGGATCGTGCAGATGAACCGGGCCGTGGAGGTGCCGTTGCGCTGCGGGATCGGCGAGCGGCCGGGCCCGTCGCCGTTGTTGAGCACCTGGCCGGTGCTGCCGTCGCCGGTGAGGTAGTTGGGCACCTCGAACGTGCCCTGCACCTCGCGCAGCAGGTTGTCCCGGGTGCTCTCCGTCACGCTCGTTACCTGAAAGGCGGGGGCGGCGTCGCCGAGCTGGGCGAAGGCGTCGTCGCGCATGGCGAGCGCCCGCTCCGACAGGCTGCGCTCGCTGGCGACGGTGAAGTCCCAGGCCAGGATCAGGTCGTCGCGCTCGACCCCGTAGTAGCCGAGGGTCCCGAAGAGGCCCTCCATGTGCCAGCGGCGGTTCTCCAGCGCCGGGATGCCGGTGTCCAGGGCGTCGCGGTAGGCGCGGAAGGCGTCGGTGGGGGCGAGGGGCTCGCCGGCGCCGTCGACCAGGCCCCGCAGGGCCACGACGTAGGTGTGGCCCTCCTCGAAGTTCTGGGTGGGACGCACGAACGTCAGCCGGTGGGCGTCGTCGGGAGCACCGACGTCGGTCTCGGCCCAGTAGGAGCGCCGCTCCCCCGTCGCCACGTCCATGATCACGATCGGTGCGTCCTCGTCGAGCGAGCCGGCCATCTTGGTGATCGGGGCGGCACCGCTGGCGGCCAGGTCGACCCCCGGCAGCAGCACCGTCAGCGCCGAGCCCGGGGAGAAGCCGTCGTTGCGGTTCAGCTCGGCGGGGTCGACGTGCGTGCCGGCGGCGTTGGCCGGCAGGGTCTCGGCCCCGAAGTTCACCCGCTTGCCGGTGGCCGTGTCGGCGTCCGGGACGGTGAAGTAGTCGTTGGGGAAGGGCAGGTAGCAGCGCTCGCCACCCAGCGGGTCGCAGCTCGCCGGGTCGTGCGGCAGCGCGACGTCGATCGTGCCGTGGGTGGGCGGGGGATCGCACGCCACCGCGGTCACGGCCAACACGACGACCAGCAGCGCTCGCTTCATCCGAATCCCCCCGAACCCGTTCTGGCCCCGTCGAGCCAGGAGCCGGAGCAGATAGGCCCGTTCGCTCAGGCTACGCGTGGAGATTTGCCGGCCGGATCACAGCCCCACAGCGAGGCTCCCAGCCAGCAGCACCACCACAACGCATTCTCACGCACGCATCCGCTCAGGCGCACGATGTCTACACCAGACCGACGAGGTGCGCGGCGTCGTTGTGGCGCACGAGGCGCCAGGTGGGCTCCGACGGCTGGTGCCAGGGCCACACGTCGGTCCAGTGGAACTCGGTGATGCCGGTGTTCCGGATGTCGATGTGCAGGCCCTGCACGGCCGACACGCCCCACAGGTGGAACGACTGCTCGATCACGCCGCCGTGGCACGCCACGACGACGGTCTGGTCGGGGTGGTCGCGCACGATCCGGCCGAGCGCCCGCTCCACCCGCTCGGCGAACGCCGCCCACGTCTCGCCGCCCGGAGCGCGGAGGGTGTGCGGATCGAACGTGGCCGGCCGGGGGTAGCGCTCGTCGAACTGCTCCCAGGTGAGGCCGTGGCCCTCGCCGGCGTCGAACTCCCGCAACTCCCGCTCCAGGCGTATGTCGAGGTGGCCGAGGGCGGGGGCGATGATCTCGGCGGTCTCCCGGGCCCGGGGGACGGTGCTGGCGTAGAGGGCGCCGACGTCGCCCAGCTCGCCGGTCTCCTTGAGGCGGTCCCGGAGGGCGGCGGCCTGGCGACGACCGTGGTCGGACAGGCCCCGGCAGTGCTCCTCGCCCGCGATGATGCCGTCGAGGGCGACCTGCGCCTCGCCGTGCCGGATGAGGACCAACCGCGTCATGTCCGTCCGCCGTTCATGTCCCCAACCTAACGGTGGGCCGTCGCCTCGACCGACTCCGCGGCGCCGAAAACGCGACGGCCGGCTGTCGCGGGGACAGCCGGCCGTCGTACCCGTCGAGAGACGGGGGTGGGGTCTTTCAGCGAAGGACTAGAAGTCCTCCATGCCGCCGCCGGGCATGGCGGGGGCGTTGTCCTCGGGCTTGTCGGCGATGACCGCCTCGGTGGTGAGGAACAGCCCGGCGATCGACGCCGCGTTCTGCAGCGCCGAGCGGGTGACCTTCGTCGGGTCGGCCACACCGGCCACCAGCAGGTCCTCGTAGTCGCCGGTGGCGGCGTTGAGGCCGAAGGCACCGTCGAGCGACTTCACCTGCTGGACCGCGACGCCACCCTCGAGGCCGGCGTTCACCGCGATCTGCTTGAGGGGCTCCTCGATGGCCTTCGCCACGAGACGGGCACCGGTGGCCTCGTCGCCCTCGAGCTTCTCGGCGGCCGTGAGGATCGCCGCCTGCGAGCGCACGAGCGCCACACCACCACCGGGGACGATGCCCTCCTCGACCGCAGCCTTCGCGGTGGAGACGGCGTCCTCGATGCGGTGCTTCTTCTCCTTCAGCTCCACCTCGGTGGCGGCGCCGACCTTGAGCACCGCGACACCACCGGACAGCTTGGCCAGGCGCTCCTGGAGCTTCTCCCGGTCGTAGTCGGAGTCGGTGTTGTCGATCTCGGCCTTGATCTGGTTGATCCGGCCCTTGATGTCCTCGTCGGTGCCGGCACCGTCGACGATGGTGGTCTCGTCCTTGGTGATGACCACCTTGCGGGCGGTGCCCAGCAGGTCGAGCGTGGTGTTCTCCAGCTTGAGGCCGATGTCCTCGCTGACGACCTGGGCGCCGGTGAGGATGGCGATGTCCTGCAGCATGGCCTTGCGGCGCTCGCCGAACCCGGGAGCCTTCACCGCGGCCGACTTGAAGGTGCCGCGGATCTTGTTCACCACGAGGGTGGCGAGGGCCTCGCCCTCGATGTCCTCGGCGATGATCAGCAGCGGCTTGCCCGACTGCATGACCTTCTCGAGCACCGGCAGCATGTCGCGCACGGCCGTGATCTTCGAGCTGACCAGCAGGACGTACGGATCCTCGAGGACGGCTTCCATGCGGTCGGGGTCGGTGACGAAGTAGGGCGAGATGTAGCCCTTGTCGAAGCGCATGCCCTCGGTGAAGTCGAGCTCCAGGCCGAAGGTGTTCGACTCCTCGACGGTGACCACGCCGTCCTTGCCGACCTTGTCGATGGCGTCGGCGATCAGCTCGCCGATCTCGGGGTCGTTGTTCGCCGAGATCGAGGCGACCTGGGCGATCTGGTCGCGGGACTCGATGTCCTTCGACAGCGTCGACAGGCTGACGAGCGCGGCGTCGACGGCGACCTCGATGCCCTTCTTCAGGCTCATCGGGTTCGCACCGGCGGCGACGTTGCGCAGGCCCTCGTGGACCATCGCCCAGGCGAGCACCGTGGCGGTGGTGGTGCCGTCACCGGCGACGTCGTCGGTCTTCTTGGCGACCTCCTTGACCAGCTCGGCGCCGATCTTCTCGTAGGGGTCCTCCAGCTCGATCTCCTTGGCGACCGAGACGCCGTCCTTGGTGATGGTCGGCGCGCCCCACTTCTTCTCGAGGACCACGTTGCGGCCCTTCGGGCCGAGCGTGACACGTACGGCGTCGGCCAACTTGTTCATGCCGGCTTCGAGGCTGCGACGTGCTTCCTCGTCGAAGGCGATGATCTTCGGCATCCCTGAATTCCCTCCGTTGGGCGGGGTTGAGCTTTTAGCACTCTCTTGGTGCGACTGCTAACCAGTCAAGCACCCTCGGTCAGCACTCGCAACCGCCGAGTGCTAACCGCCCTCGGTGGGGTTCAACCGCCAGCCACTGCGGGGATGATCGAGACCGTCTCGCCCTCGGGGACCGGGGTCTCGAGGCCGGAGAGGAAGCGGATGTCGTCGTCGGCGACGAACACGTTGACGAAGCGGCGCAGGTTGCCGTCGTCGTCGAGCAGGCGGCTGGAGAAGCCGGGATGGGCCTCGTCCAGGTTGGTCAGCACCTCGCCGACGGTCGTTCCCTCCAGCTTCACCTCGGACTGGCCGGCGGTGAGGGTGCGCAGCGTGGTGGGGATGCGAACGGACACGGTCATGGGGAGGACACCTCGGAGAGGGTGGGACGTCGGCGGGCGATCGTACCCAACCCCTCCCGTGATCCCGGCATTCCTCGGGCCTCCTAGGGTGCGGGCGTGGAAGCTCCCCGCCTGGTCGTGCGTGGCCGTGCTGTCGACCTCTCCCGCCCGGCGCTGATGGGCATCGTCAACGCCACGCCCGACTCGTTCTCCGACGCCGGCGAGTACCCGGACGTGGCCTCGCGCGTGGCCCGGGCGGTCGAGCTGGTGGAGCAGGGGGCGACCGTGATCGACGTGGGCGGGCAGTCCGGCATCACCGGCGTGCCCGAGGTGGAGGCCGACGAGGAGGTCCGCCGGGTGCTTCCGGTGGTGGAGGGGATCCTGGCGGCGCTGCCCGACGTGCTCGTGTCGGTCGACACCTACAAGCCGCCGGTGGTCGAGGCGGTGCTGGCGGCAGGGGCGGCGATGGTCAACGACGTGAGCGGGCTGCTCTACCCGGAGATCGCCGACCTGTGCGCCGAGGTCGGGGCGGGGCTGGTGCTCATGCACAACCGCTCCAGGCCGAAGGAGCGGCTCACCGACCCCCTGCTCTACGACAACGTGACCGGCGACGTCGTGTCGATGCTGAACGCCTCGATCGACGAGGCGACGCGGCGGGGCGTGGCCCGGGAGTCGATCGTGCTCGACCCGGGACCCGACTTCTCCAAGACCCCGTACCAGACGGTGACGGTGCTGCGGGAGATCGACCGCGTGCGGGCCCTGGGCCGGCCGCTGCTGCTGGCCCTGTCCCGCAAGGACTTCGTGGGGGCGATCACCGGGCGGCCGCCCCGGGAGCGCCTGGCCGGGACGCTGGCGGCCGTCGGGCACCTGGCCGCCCAGCCGGGCTACGTGTTCCGGGTGCACGACGTGGCCGAGGTCGCCGACTACCTGGCCGTCGCCGACGTGCTGGCGGGCCGGAACGACATCCCCGAGGACCTCGAGCTGCCCGTCCACCTGCGCCGCCAGCCGCCGCCCCCTCGTCTTTGAAGGGAAACGACCCGTATGTGGTCGTTTCCCTTCAAAGACCGCTGTGAGGCGGGCGCTCCACCACGAGGGCTGTGTCGGCCTCCACGCCGGTGCCGTCCCGCCGGGGGCGGACGTACGGCGACCAGGGCGGCACGACGTCGTCGGGCAGCACCCGGGAGGCGAAGCCGTAGAGCACCTCCTGGGCCATGGGCGCCAGGGCGGCCGTGGGACGGGACCGGTTGCGCAGCGAGCCCAGGTCGACCTCCACCACGGCATCGAGGCCCACCCGGTCGACCACGTCGACCAGCATCGCGACCTCCACCGCGTAGCCCGTGAGCATCGGGAGCGACCGCAGCAGCTCGGTGCGGCCCGCCACCTGGCCGCCGAGGGGCTGGTAGAAGCCCGCCAGGTCGGGGCGCCACAGGTTGAGCAGCGGTCGGGCCATCAGCTCGGTGACGCGGCCACCGTCGAACGGATCGGCCGCATCGGCGCCGTCGGGGTTGATGCGGTGGAACGACCCCTTCACGAACTGGGTCTCGGCGCCCCCGAGCACCAGCGGCCCCACCAGGCCCCGCACGAACCGGCCGATGTCCCCCTCCAGGTCGGCGTCGAGGAACGCCACCACGTCGGTGTCGACCAGGGCCAGCGCCCGCCACAGGGCGTCGCCCTTGCCCAGCACCGGGCCCAGTTCGGGCCACACGTCGGCTGCGGCGACCACGTCGGCGCCGGCCAGCTGGGCCTCCAGCATCGTGTCGTCCGACGAGCCACCGTCGACCACCAGCACCCGGTCGATCACGTCGAGCTTCTGCATCACCACCGCGCCCATCACCGTGTGGGCGACGCTGGCCGCCTCGTCGCGCGCCGGCACCACCAGCGTCGCCGTCGCCGTGCGGTCGGCGAAGGGCTCGACGGTGTAGTCCGCAGCCGCGGCGCGTCGGGGTGTGGGCATCGGCATCCTCGTGGCGGTCCGTCCGGAGGGACCGGGCGGGCAGTCAGTCTGCCGAGGGCTCGTCGTCGTCGGCGCTGTCGGTGGCAGAATTCTCCGGATCGTCGCCGCTCTCCGTGGTCGCGGCGTCGTCCGGAGCGTCCGGCTCCGGCTCGGGCACTGTGTCCGAGTCGACCGGGTAGGCGATGCGGTCGAGCGGCTCGCTGCGCTGCTCGACCTTCTCGACGGGCCCGACGCCGGGCTGGGTGTCCATCGCCGCGAACGCCAGCGCCTCGACCTCGATGGGCTGCTGCAGCACGTAGGTACGCCACAGGTGCCCGACCAGGACCTTCAGCACGGCCACGGTCGGCACCGCCAGCAGCAGGCCGAAGAACCCGCCCAGGGTGCCGCCCGCCAGCAGGGTCAGCATGACGACCGCCGGGTGCAGCCTCACCGCCCGCTGCATCACCACCGGGCTGATGAAGTGGTTGTCGATCTGCTGGACGACGACCATCACCACGATCACCCACAGGGCCTTCGTGGGGTCCCCGGTCGTCAGGGCGACCACCACGCCGGGCACGGCGCCGAGGTACGGCCCGACCATCGGGATCATGTTGAAGATGCCGGCCACCATGCCGACCACCAGCCAGAACGGCAGGTCGATGATGGCGAGGCCGATCGACGCCATCGTCCCCACGATCCCCGCCACCAGGAGCTGTCCGCGGAAGTAGCCGCCGATGGCGAGGTTCAGCCGGTGCGCGACCAGCTGCACCTCCTGCTTGCGGGCCTCCGGCACCAGGCTCTCGGTGACGCGCCGGATGTGGGGCAGGTCGATCAGCAGGTAGAAGGCGATGATCGGCGCCAGCACGAAGATCAGGCCGACGTGGAAGATCCGCAGGCCCATCTCGCGGAAGCTGTCGATCTGGTCGAACAGCTCGTCGCGGCGCTGCTCGGCCCGCTCGGCGGCGGTGACGTCGCCGTCGCCGTCGAGGTCGCGGGGGGCGTGGTCGTCGGACAGCGAGTCCTCGAGCTCGTTCCACGTCGGGATCTGGACCGGCCAGTCGTTCTCGGCCGACTGCTCGGCGCGGTCGTCGACCCAGTCCTCCACCTCCTCGCGCAGCTCGGGCCAGTCGTCGGCCAGCTCGTCCCACTGATCGCCCACCTGCGGGGCCAGGAGGAAGCCGACCAGCACGACCAGGCCGACCCCGCCCAGGTAGGTGGCCGCCGTGCCCAGCACCCGGGGCAGGCCGCGGCGGTGCAGCATCGTGACGATCGGGTTGAGCAGGAACACGATGGCGCCCGCCAGGATCAGCGGCGGCCACACCACCCGGATCACCCAGCCGAGGTACAACAGGATGGCCAGCACCACCGCCATCCCCGTCAGCGCCCAGGCGACCTGCCCGGCGCGGCGTATCGCTTCGGTCATTGCTGCGGGGCGCCCGTTCGGCCGGCGGTGGCGAGGGCCTCGGCCGCGACCTCCTCGATGCACTCGACCGGGGCGCTCTCGGCGCGCTCCCGACCGAACCGCTCCACGAGCGACACGACCCGGAGCCGCCCGCCCGGCCCGTCGCTCTCCACTCGATCCACGATGCCCTCCGCCTCGAGGTCCACTGAGTCGCCCACGATGGCGAGGCAGGGTACGCCCAACGAGGCCGCGAGTTCCGCCACCCCTCCCACGACCTTGCCCTCGAACGACTGCTCGTCGAGGAAGCCCTCGGCGGTGATCACCAGGTCGGCATCCTCCACGGCGTCGGGCAGGGCCACCTCGTCGGCGATGGCGTCGAAGCCGCCCAGCAGGGTGCCGCCGGCCGCGGCAAGCCCTCCGGCCAGGCCACCGGCGGAACCGGCACCCTGGAGCTCCAGAACGTCGACGCCGTGGTCCTCCAGGTACACCTCGGCCAGGCGGATCAGGCGGCGGCGCAGCAGCTCCACCTGGGCGGGCGAGGCACCCTTCTGGGGGGCGAACACCTCGGCGGCGTCGACGAACGCCGTGCGCACGTCGCACATCACGATCAGCTCGATGCCCCGCAGCCTCTGGAGGGGGTAGAGGGCGCGCAGGGCGCCCAGGCCGCCGTCGGTGGTCGCCGAACCGCCCAGGCCCACCAGCAGGCGGCGGGCGCCCAACTCCAGGGCCTTCGACAGGAGCTCGCCGGTGCCGACCGTCGACGCCGCCACCGGGTCGTTGCCCTCGGGGCCGCCCACCAGGTCGAGGCCGGACGCCCGGGCCATCTCGACGACGGCGGTCTTCCCGTCGAGGCGCCACTCGGCGTCGACCGGGTCGCCCAGCGGGCCGGTCACGCGGGTCGTGCGGTTGGGGCCGCCGAACACCTCGAGCGTCCCCTCGCCCCCGTCGGCCACCGGCTGCTCGACGCATTCCCAGCCAGCTGCGGCCGCCGCCCGCCCGAGCGCGGCCGCGACATCGTGCGCCGTGGCCGTGCCACGCAGCTTGTCGGGGGCCGCCACCAAGCGCATAGGCCCGCCAGTCTGCCCGCTGCGTGGGGGTCGGTCGGGTGCCTCACGCTTGGGCGTCCTGCGGCTACGGCGCGGGTGGGGTCCGGGTGACGTGAGGCCAGTAGCCCGCCAACCACCCCGCCACCGCCCCAAGCGGTCTCGGCTGCGCCGAGGCAAGTAGCTTCTGCACGGTGGTGGTGGAACGAGACGTGGTGATCGTGTCCAACCGTGGGCCGGTGTCGTTCTCCGAGCGGGAGGACGGCCAACTGGTCGGTCGACGGGGGGCGGGCGGGCTGGTCTCGGGCATCGGGCCGCTGGTCGCCGGCACCCGGGCGACGTGGATCGCCGCCGCCATCTCCGACGCCGACCGCCGCGCCGCCGCCCACGGCACCGTCGAGGCCGACGGCTTCCGGGCCCGGCTCCTGGCCATCGACCCCGACGTCTACCGGCGGGCCTACGACGAGGTCAGCAACCAGGTCCTCTGGTTCCTCCACCACGGCCTCTACGACCTGCCCCGCTCGCCCGCCTTCGGGCGGGAGTTCCGGGAGGCGTGGGGCGCCTACCGCAAGCTCAACCAGGCGTTCGCCAGCGCCGTCATGAACGACGCCCCGACGGGTGCCGCGGTGCTGGTGCAGGACTACCACCTGGCGCTGGTGGCCCACGACCTGGCCGAGCACCGGCCCGACCTGGCGCTGGTCCACTTCGCCCACACGCCGTTCGCCACCCCGACGTGGCTGCGGGTGCTGCCCGACCACGTGGCCGCCGAGCTGCTGGCGGGTCTCTGCGCCTTCAACGCCTGCGGCTTCCACACCCAGCGCTGGGCCGACGACTTCACCGCCTGCTGCCGGGAGGTGCTGGCGCTGACGCCCCGGACGTTCGTGTCGCCCTTGCCGGCCGACGCCGACGACGTGCGCCGAGCCGCCTCGTCGGCCGCCTGCGACACGGCGTTCGCGTCGCTGTGCTCGGCGGTCGGCGACCGGCTGGTGGTCGGGCGGGTCGACCGCATCGAGCTGTCGAAGAACATCCTCCGGGGGTTCCTGGCCTTCGACGACCTGCTCGACCGGTACCCGGACTGGCGGGAGCGGGTCGTCTTCGCCGCCTCCGTGTACCCGTCGCGGGGCGGGGTGCCCGAGTACGTCCGCTACCAGGCGGAGGTCGACGCGGTGGTCGCCTCGATCAACGACCGGTGGGCGACGTCCGACTGGACGCCGATCGTCTACGACACCAGCGACGACTACCCCCGGTCGGTGGCGTTGCTGCGGCGGGCCGACGTGCTGCTGGTGAACCCGGTGCGCGACGGCCTCAACCTGGTCGCCAAGGAGGCGGCGCTGGTGAACGAGCGCGACGGGGTGCTGTGCCTGTCCCGGGAGGCCGGGGCGTGGGCCGAGCTGGGCGACGTCGCCCTGGCTGTCCCCCCGTTCGACGTCGCCGGCACCGCCGACGTCCTCGACCGGGCGCTCCGCATGTCCCCCGACGCCCGCAGCGACCACGCGAAGCGCCTCCGCACGATCGTCGAGCAGCGCACCCCGTCCGACTGGCTCGCCGAGCAGCTCCGCGCGGCTGGGTGACAGGTCGGGCGGGCCTAGGGCGTGTCGCCGGGGACGAGGGTCCGGAGGAAGGCGAGCACCGCGGTTGGGCCGTCGAGGACCAGGTCGGCCCGGTCGACCAGCTCGGCCGGGGCCTCGGCGCTGGCGACGGCGACCTTGAGGGCGTGCAGCTCGGGGTCGGCGGCGGTCAGGCGGTCGAGGGCGTCGAAGGCGGGGAGGTCGCCCCGGTCGTCGCCCACGTAGGCGACCCCCGCCATCCCACCGGCCAGGTCCTCCAGGGCGGTGCCCTTGTCGGCAGGTATGGGCGGGTGCAGCTCCACCGACATGCGGGCCGGCCGGGCCTGCAGCCCCGAACGGGCCGCCTGGCCCTTGGCCCAGGCGAGCACCGCCTCGGCCAGCTCGGGATGCGAGCGGTAGTGCAGGGTGAGCGACAGGCCCTTCGACTCGACGTCCATCCCGTCGGGGCCCCGCGACCGGGACGTCCGCACGACGTCCTCGACCACCTCCCGCCACGAGCCCGCGTAGGGGTGGTCGGTCCGTTGGCCGTCCCGCACCACCTCGAGGCCGTACAGGCCCGAGACGACCAGGCCGGGCGGGAGCAACGGGACGAGGAAGGCCACCGGCCGCCCCGACAGCACACCGACGAGCCGGTACGACCGGGTCAGCTCCTCGAGGACCTCGATCACGCCGTCGAGCGGGCGGGCCGATGCGGGCTCGTCGACGATGGGCGCGAGCGTCCCGTCGAAGTCGAGGAGCACACCGCTCTCGTCGGCGCGACGGACGATGGGAGCGACAAGAGCCGTGGCGGAGCTCACGCCCCGAACCGTATCGGGGGTGGCTATGGCAACAGGGTCAGAGGGCGCTGGCGAGGTCCGCGCCCAGGAGGACGACCAGGTTGGCGCCGGCCGGGTCGACCTGTGGGGGCTCGGCGATGGCTTCCAGGGCGTCCGGCGGCGAGTTGATGGCCCGGGCCATCTCGGCGGCCTCCTGCTCGTAGCCGGCGGCGTAGAGGACCTTGGTGGTCTCGAGCGTCATGCCGGCGTCGTCGGGCTCGACCGCCTGGTAGCCGTTCTGCTGGAGGATCTCGCTCTGGCTGCCGGCGGCGCCCACCACGTCGGTGGCGTTGAGCACCCGGATCGTCACCTCGGACGGCGGCCGCGCCGCCACCGTGGTCGGCGGCAGGGTGGTGGTCGTCCCCCCGGCGCCACCTGCCGCGTCGCCGCCCGCCTCGGCGTCGATCGCCTCGCTCCCCCCGGCGATGCCACCGTCCCAGTTGCGCAGCAGCAGGAACCCGACGATCACGGCGGTCGCTATCAGCGCCACCCCCCGTGCGGGGTTGGCGCGCGGTTGGGTGCGCTCAGGAACCATTCTCCGGCCTCCTGGAAGGTCCGTGTGGGAGATCTCGACGGTACGCCATCGGACGCCGGCGCCGGTGGCGCCGGGTCATTGCACTCGGAAACGTTGGCGTGACGGCCCCCGCGATGCAAGCATCTAGGGCTCGTTGCCGGAATAGCTCAGTTGGCAGAGCAGCTGTCTTGTAAACAGCAGGCCGTGGGTTCGAGTCCCACTTCCGGCTCACTTGCTCACTCGCTCGACCACGGGCCGACGCCGGGGTCGGTGAGGGCGGAGTCGCTCATCCGTATGAATGTAACGGCCTCGGCGAATGCCCGAGACCGCTTGGGGCGGCGGCGGGGTGGTTGGCGGGACTACCGGCGGCCGCCGGAGTCAGGTGGCGGGGTCGGACGCTTCCGCGACGCCCCAGCAGGCGGGTGCGGATGTTCTCGCCGCGGGCCGCGAGGTCCGCCAGCTCCCACAGGAGATCGAGGAGCCGGGGGTCGGGGGCGCCGACGCCGGCGGGGACCCGGAAGCCGGACGACCGCAGGCACAGCACCAGGTTCAAGACGCGGAGGACGAGGTCGTCGGCCGCGTCCTGCAGCGTCTCGCCGTGCCCGTAGGAGAGGCCGACGAGCGTGAGACGGCAGCCCGCGCCCGTCTCGTGCACCCGCAGCTCCGGTGTCCAGCCCGCTGTCACCAGGGCATTCTGGTCGCCCGGGCCGGGGCGGCCGCAAGTCGTTCCGGGGTCAGGCCTTGCGGACCGACTCGTAGCGCCGGAACTGCGTGTGGGCCACGGAGATGAGCGGGACGCCGCCGCGGCGGTGCGCCTCGACCTCCGCCGGCGACTCCACGAGGAACGACACCCCGCCCGTGAGGAGCAGCACGGCACCCGACTGTTCGGACTGGACCATCAGCATCTCGGGTCCGAAGCTACCCCGAGCGGTGGCGGGCGATCTCGAAACAGGCGAGAGTTCCGGCGGCGGCGACGTTGAGCGACGCGAGCCTTCCCCCCAGGGGGATGGCGACCACCTCGTCGCAGCGCTCGCGGACCAGGCGCGACAGGCCCCGGCCCTCGGCCCCGAGCACCAGGCACACCGGGCCGTCGGCCGGGCTCAGGTCGGCGAGCTGCTTGTCGGCGGCGCCGTCGAGCCCGACCACCAGGACGGCCGCCTTCGACAGCTGCGCCAGGGCGGCGGGGAGGCCGCCGACCAGGGCGATCGGCAGGTACTCGACGGCTCCGGCGGCGGCCTTGGTGGCGGCCGGCGTGACGTGCACCGCCCGGTGGCGGGGCAGCACCACGCCCGTGGCGCCGGCGCACTCGGCGGAGCGCAGCACGGCGCCGAGGTTGCCGGGGTCGGTCACGCCGTCGAGGGCGACCAGGAAGGGGGCGACCTTCCGCCCCCGTTGCGTGGAGCCGCTCAACAGATCGTCGAGCGAGGCCTCCTCGAGGCCTGCCGCCATCGCCAGGACGCCCTGGGGCGCCTCGCAGCGGGCCTGGGCGGCGAACTTGCCGCGGCTCACCTCGCGGACCGGGGTGCGGGCCGCGGCGGCCATCTCGCGGATGTCGTCGAGGATGGGGGCGGCCTCGGTGTCGCCGGCGATCCAGATCTCGTGCGCCTTGCGGCGACCGGCCACCAGCAGCTCCCGGACGGCCTGACGGCCCTCCACCTGGTCGCCGCCGACGGTGCGGCGGTCCTTGCTCTGCCCCCGCCGTGCCGAGGGGATCGCGGTGGTGGTCGTCCGGCTCCCCGGCCGCACCCGGGTCGGCGGCGGTGTCCGCCCGGTACCGCTCGACCCCCGGCTGCCCGCTCCCCGGCCGGTGCCACCCCCGGCCGCGCCTCGACCAGCGGCGCCACGGGCTCCCGACCCGACGCCGCGCCCACCGGTCGTCCCGCCCCGCCTCGACGCACCCTTGCCGGCCGGTGCGTCCCGACCGGGAGCACCCCCGCGTCCTCGTCCTCGGTTCGGCTTCATGTGGCGGTGCTCCTGGTGACGAGGGCGACGGCGAGGCAGGCGATGCCTTCGTGGCGGCCGAGGGCGCCGAGGCCCTCGGCTCGTTTTCCTTTGACGGTGACGGGGGCGCCGACGGCCGACGACAGGCGCTCCTCCATGGCCGACCGGTGAGGGGCCAGCTTCGGGGACTCCAGGACGACCGTGCAGTCGACGTTCTGCGGCGACCAGCCGGCAGCCCGGACGTCGGCGACGGCGCTGGTGAGCAGCTCGATCGAGTCGGCGCCGGCCCAGCGGGCGTCGGTGTCGGGGAAGTGCTGGCCGATGTCGCCCAGGCCGGCGGCGCCCAGCAGGGCGTCGGTGACCGCGTGGGCCAGCACGTCGGCGTCGCTGTGACCGGCGAGGCCGGGTGCGCCGGGGAACTCGACACCGCCGATGACCAGGGGGCGCGCCGGGTCGTCGCTGAAGGCGTGCACGTCGTAGCCCTGCCCGATCCGGATGCCGGGCACGCTCCCGCCGTCGCTCATGGGGCGGCCCGGCCGTAGGTGATGCCGGGGAGCAGGGCCTCGGCGAGCAGGAGGTCGGTCGGGTAGGTGATCTTGAGGTTGGTGGGCGTGCCCGACACCAGCTGGACCGTGCCGCCGATGGCCTCGACCAGCGAGGCGTCGTCGGTGCCCTCGTCGCTGCCGGCGTGGGCGGCGCGCAGCACGGCGGCGTCGAACGCCTGCGGGGTCTGGACCACCACCAGGTCGGCCCGGTCGACGACGCCGTCGGTGCGCGACCGCACCGTGTCGGTCACCGGGATGGCGGGCACGACGGCGTCGGCCCCCTGCTCCACGGCGGCGACGACGGCTTCGAACAGGTCGCCGCCGGCCAGGGGGCGGGCACCGTCGTGCACCAGGACGACGGTGGCCTCGGGGGGCACCGCGTCGAGCCCGGCGCGCACCGAGCCGGAGCGGGTGTCCTCACCAGCGACCACCCGGTCGGCGCCGGGCTCGGGCGACTCCGCGTACTCGCTGGGGACCACCAGGACCACACCGTCGGACACGGACCGGGCGGCCTGGAGCGACCAGTCGAGCACCCGGCGATCGCCGAGCGGCTGGTACTGCTTGTGCTGACCGAACCGCCTGGCGCTGCCGGCCGCGACCACGATCGTCCACACCGAGCCCATGACACGAAGAACCTAGCCACGCAAGCTGAGGGCGGTGGCCACCCGGCGGGGTCGGATGCCGGGGGTGGTG
This sequence comes from Acidimicrobiales bacterium, assembly GCA_035316325.1. NCBI lineage: Bacteria > Bacillati > Actinomycetota > Acidimicrobiia > Acidimicrobiales > Acidimicrobiales bacterium. The sequence continues at coordinate 42,088 of DATHJB010000170.1, read as the reverse complement.
TCCACCCAGATGGCGTTTCCGTGGTTAACGTTCCTGAGCGTGACCCCCGCTGACCTGCTTGCAGGCGTCGATCTCTTCAAGGAGCTTCGCCCCGACGAACTGACGCGCCTGGCCAACGAGAGCAGTCGCGAGAGCCTGCGCCGGGGCGATGTCGTGTTCCGTGAGGGCGACGAGCCGGACCGGCTGTACGTGGTGATCCAGGGTCGCATCGCCATCTCCAAGCGCTCGATCGACGGCCGCGAGGCCGTGGTGGCCCTGGTCGAGGACGGGGATCTGTTCGGGGAGATGGGCTTCTTCCTTCCGTTGGGGCGCTCGGCCGAGGCTCGGGCCCTGGAGCCGTCGACGCTGCTGGCCGTGGCCTTCGCCCCGGTGCGGCAGATCTACGAGGAGCGGCCGGAGCTGCTCTGGGGCGTCGTGTCGATGCTGGCCGACCGGGTGCGGATCATGGACGACGTCCTGGCCGACTCGGTGTTCCTCGACGTGACCGGCCGCACCGCCAAGCGGCTGCTGGAGATCGCGTCGGGCAACGACGAGTTCGTGCTGCCGGTGACCCAGGAGGAGCTGGCCGCCATCGTCGGCGCCTCCCGCGAGCGGGTGAACAAGGCCATCGCCAGCTTCGTCCGCCTCGGCTGGATCGAGCAGGCCGACCGCCGCTACAAGATCACCAACCGCGAACAGCTCGAACGCCGCGCCCGGTAGCTCACCACCATGGTTCGCCGTGGTCGGAGCGGGGCTGCGGGTTACGAGTAGCGGTCCAGGATGCTCGTCTCGGCGAGGCGGGACAGGCCCTCCTTGATCGAGCGGGCCCTCGACTCGCCGACGCCGGTGACGTCGTCGAGGTCGTCGATCGTGGCCCGCATGATCTTCTGCAGGGAGCCGAAGCGGTCGATGATCCGGGCCACCACCGACTCCGGCAGCCGCGGGATGCGGGACAGCAGCCGCCAGCCCCGGGGCTCGACGTGGGCGTCGAGGTCGAGCGCCGTGCCCGGCAGGTGGAGGGCCGCCCCCACCGCCTTGAGGTCGAGCAGCTCCTCGGTGCCGAGGTCGTCGAGGGCCGCCATCGCCTGGTCGATGTGCCAGCCCGACTCCTCGTGGAAGTAGTCGAGCACCACCAGGCGGCGGTCGTCCTCCACCCGGCCCATCAGCTCGTCGAGCTGCAGGGACACCAGCCGGCCGTCGACGCCCAGCTCCACGATGTCGGCGGCGATCTCGTCGGCGATGCGGCCCACCATCTCGGTGCGCTGCAGCACTGCCACGACGTCGCGCACCGTGACCAGGTCTTCCACCTCGAGCGCCGCCAGCGAGCTGGTCACAGCGTCGAGCCTGGTGCGGTAGCGCTCCAGCGTCTGCAGGGCCTGGTTCGCCCGGGTGAGCAGCTGCGGGATCGTGGCCAGCGGGTGCTTCCGGTCGCCGACGTAGACGGCGATGATCGCCATGTCCTCCGACACCGAGATCACCGGCACGTCGATCGACCGCGCCACCCGCTCGGCGGTGCGATGGCGGGTGCCCGTCTCCGACGTGGGCACGTTGGGGTTCGGCACCAGGTGCACGTTGGCCCGGGCGATGCGGCTGGCGTCGCTGGCCAGGATGATCGCTCCGTCCATCTTCGCCAGCTCCGACAGCCGCTGCGGGCTGAAGGCCGCATCGAGCAAGAAGCCACCGGAGCAGATGTTCAAGACCTCGGGACCATCGCCCACGACGATCAGAGCACCCTTGTTGGCCTGGAGGATGCGGTCGAGCCCCTCGCGCAGCAGCATGCCCGGTGCCACCGCGGCCAGGGCCGCCAACAGCTCGGGAGTGCGCCGGGTCACCACGCCGCAAGCGTACTGTGCCCATGTCTCACGACCCGTTGACGAGGCGTGTTGCGGTCACCGCTTCGTGCAGGGCGCGGAATCGCCCCACCCGGAGACCGGCGGGTGGATCGGGTGCCGACGCAGGCGCGAGGGCCGACGTGAACCCCAGCCGGGCCGCCTCCGCCAGCCGCCGATCGGTGCCCTGGACCTGCCGCAGGCCGCCGCACAGCCCGACCTCGCCGCAGGCGACCATCTGCGGCGGCAACGGCCGATCGGTCAACGCCGACGCCACCGCCAGGGCGATGGCCAGGTCGGCGCCCGGCTCCCGCACCCGCACGCCGCCGGAGACGGCCACGTGCACGTCGTGTTTGCTCACGAACAGCCCGATGCGTCGCTCCAGCACCGCCAGCACCTGGGCCAGCCGACCGCTGTCGACGCCCTGGGCCGTGCGCCGCGGCATCGGCGCCTGGGTGGGCACCACCAGCGCCTGCAGCTCGACCAGCATCGGGCGCTGGCCGTCGAGCACCGGCGCCACCACCGAGCCGGGGATGCCGACCTGCCGGTCGGTCAGGAACAGGGCGCTCGGGTCGGGCACGCCCATGAGCCCGCAGTCGCCCATCTCGAACAGGCCCAGCTCGTGGGTGCCGCCGAAGCGGTGCTTGGTGGCCCGCAGCAGGCGCAGGGCGTGGTGGCGCTCGCCCTCGAACGACAGCACCGTGTCGACCACGTGCTCCAGCACCTTGGGCCCAGCGAGACCGCCGTCCTTGGTGACGTGGCCCACCATGACCACGGTGAGGTCGCGCCGCTTGGCTTCCGCCACCAGCGTCTGCGCGCAGCCCCGCACCTGCGTCAGCGACCCCGCCGCCGCCCCCAGCTCCGGATCGACCAGGGTCTGTATGGAGTCGACCACCAGCAGCTCGGGCCGCACCTCGTCGAGCAGCGACAGGATGTTCGGCAGCACCGTCTCCGCCGCCAGCCACAGGTTGCCCGCCATCGCCCCGATCCGTTCGGCCCGGGCCGCCACCTGCTGGGCCGACTCCTCGGCGGTGACGTAGAGGCAACGCCGCCCGTCGGACGCCACCGCCGAGGCGAGGTGGAGGAGGAACGTCGACTTGCCGACGCCCGGTTCGCCGCCCAGCAGCGACACCGACCCCGCCACCAGGCCGCCGCCCAGCACCCGGTCGGCCTCGGCGATGTTGGTGGGCCGCGGCGCCACGCCACCCGTGCTGGCCTCGGCGATGGGTATGGCGGGCGCGGCCGGCGCCAGGGAGGCCAGGACTCGCGGCGCCGCGGTCACCTGGGACTCCACCAGGGTGCCCGTCGCCTGGCAGCCGGAGCACCAGCCGGTCCACTGCGGGGCCTCGGCGCCACAGTCGCTACAGCGGTAGACGGTCTTCGTTCGAGCCACACCCCGACCTTATTGAGGGGGTGTGACAGTCAAGGGCCTACCCCGAGGAAGAAGTCCGGCGGCGGAGGAGCAGTACGACGACCAGGGATACCGCTGAAACCAAGGCGATCACGGTGAGGGCCAGCACGGAGCGGTTGTAGACCGTGGACTCCGCCGCCATGTCGACCGGGGCGCCGCCCAGCACGGGCGACCACTCGTCGGTGACGTCGCCGGGGAGGGAGACGTCGACCGAGAGCTTCACCATCTCCTCCAGCGGCGCGCCCAGGCGTTGGGCGATGTCGGCCGGGTCCTCACCGAGGGGCTCGCCGTCGAGTGCCGTGGCCAGGCCCTCGTCGCCGAAGGACTCCAGGCCGCCGCTGAGGTCGGCCACGCCCGAGAACTCGTACGAGGTCTGGCCGTACGACGCCGACCGCGACACCGACAGGTCCTGCAGCCCACCGTCCGGCCCCGTCAGCTCCGCCAGCACCGATTGAGCCTCCCCAGGAGTGCCGAACGGCTTGGTGACCTGCAGCCACACGAAGCCCTCACCATCGGGCGACGACACCTCACCCACCGACCAGCCGGCGGCCGTCAGGTCGTCGACCCGCACCAGCCGCACCAGGTCGGCACCATCGGACACACCGCTGGCGTCGAGATCGGGCACCCGACCCAGGGCCTCGGCGTCGAGCCCGACGGCCACCTCCACCGTCCCCGAGCCGTCGTCCTCGACCGTCACCGTGACCGCCGTACGGACCTGGCAGCCGGCCGTCAACACGACGGCCAGCACCGCCAGGAGTCCGCGTCGATACCTCACAGGGCAGGGGACGTTAGATGATGAGCGAGCGGATCAGCTGTCGCCCGAGGCGGCCGGCGTGGGCTCGGCAGCCGGGGCGGCGGACCCACCCGCGTCGGCCATCTCCAGCGACGGGGGCGTGAAGCCCTCGATCGCCCGGAACACGATGCCCTTCTCGCCGGTCTCCGGGTCTTCCTCGACGTCGACCACGATGATCTCGCCGGCCCGGAACTCCTTGAGCAGCATCCGCTCGGAGACAGGGTCCTCGACCTGCCGCTGGATGGCCCGGCGCAACGGCCGTGCCCCGAGCGCAGGGTCGTAGCCCTTGTCGGCCAGGAGCAGCTTGGCCTCGGTGGTGAGCTCCAGGCCCAGGCCCTGGCCCTCGAGCTGACGCTGGACCCGCTTGATCATCAGGTCGACGATCTGCGTGACCTCGGGCTTGGTGAGCTCGTGGAAGACGATGACCTCGTCGATCCGGTTGAGGAACTCGGGCCGGAAGTGGACCTTGAGGGCGTCGGTGACCTTCTCGCGCATGCGCTCGTAGGTGACGGCCTCGTCGGCCCGGGCGAAGCCCACGTTGGCCTTGCGGAGGTCCTGCGTACCGAGGTTGGAGGTCATGATCAGCACGGTGTTGCGGAAGTCGACCGAGCGACCCTGCGCATCGGTCAGGCGACCCTCTTCGAGGATCTGCAGCAGCGTGTTGAACACGTCGGGGTGGGCCTTCTCGATCTCGTCGAACAGCACCACCGAGAACGGCTTGCGCCGCACGGCCTCGGTGAGCTGGCCACCCTCCTCGTAGCCCACGTAGCCCGGGGGCGAGCCCACCAGGCGGGACACCGTGTGCTTCTCCATGTACTCGGACATGTCGAGCTGGATCAGCGCCGTCTCGTCGCCGAAGAGGAACTCGGCCAGCGTCTTGGCCAGCTCGGTCTTCCCGACGCCGGAGGGGCCGAGGAAGATGTACGAGCCGGTGGGACGCTTCGGGTCCTTCAGGCCGGCCCGGGTGCGCCGCACCGCCTGGGAGACCGCCTTGATGGCGTCTTCCTGGCCGACGACCCGCTTGTGCAGCTCTTCCTCCATGCGGAGGAGCTTCTGGGTCTCTTCTTCGGTGAGCTTGTAGACGGGGATGCCGGTCCACACCGAGAGCACCTCGGCGATGGCTTCCTCGTCGACCTCGTCGAACAGGTCGACGCCCGAGTCCTTGATCTCGCGCTCCTTGGACTCCTTCTGGGCGAGGAGCTCCTTCTCCTTGTCGCGGAGACGGCCGGCCTCTTCGAAGTCCTGCTGCTCGACGGCCTTCTTCTTCGACTCGACGATGCCTGCGAGCTCGTTCTCGAGGTCCTTGTAGTCGGTCGGGGTCTGCATGCGCTTGATGCGCAGGCGGGAGCCGGCCTCGTCGATCAGGTCGATGGCCTTGTCGGGCAGGAAGCGGTCGCTGATGTAGCGGTCGGCCAGGTTGGCCGAGGCGACCAGCGCCTGGTCGGTGATCGTGACCCGGTGGTGGGCCTCGTAGCGATCACGCAGGCCCTTGAGGATCTCGATGGTGTGGCTGACCGTGGGCTCGTCGACCGTGATCTTCTGGAAGCGCCGCTCGAGGGCCGCGTCCTTCTCCAGGTGCTTGCGGTACTCGTCGAGCGTGGTGGCGCCGATCGTCTGCAGCTCGCCCCGGGCCAGCATCGGCTTCAGGATCGACGCGGCGTCGATGGCGCCCTCGGCGGCACCCGCACCCACCAGGGTGTGGATCTCGTCGATGAACAGGATGATGTCGCCGCGGGTGCGGATCTCCTTGAGCACCTTCTTCAGGCGCTCCTCGAAGTCGCCCCGGTAGCGGGAGCCGGCGACCAGCGCGCCCAGGTCGAGCGTGTAGAGCTGCTTGTCCTTGAGGGTCTCGGGCACCTCGTTGGCGACGATGCCCTGGGCCAGGCCCTCGACGATCGCCGTCTTGCCGACGCCGGGCTCGCCCACCAGCACCGGGTTGTTCTTGGTGCGGCGGGACAGGACCTGCATGACCCGCTCCATCTCGCGGGCACGACCGATGACCGGGTCGAGCTTCTTCTCGCGAGCGAGCTGGGTGAGGTTGCGGCCGAACTGGTCGAGCACCAGCGAACCGGTGGGCTGGCTCTCGCCCGTGCCGGTACCGGCGGTGGCGCCGGCCTTCTCGGGACCCTGGCCACCGGAGCCCTGGTACCCCGACAGCAGCTGGATGACCTGCTGACGGACCCGGGACAGGTCGGCTCCGAGCTTCACGAGCACCTGGGCGGCGACGCCCTCGCCCTCGCGGATCAGCCCCAGCAGGATGTGCTCGGTGCCGATGTAGTTGTGCCCGAGCTGCAGCGCCTCGCGGAGCGACAGCTCCAGGACCTTCTTGGCGCGGGGCGTGAACGGGATGTGACCGGACGGCGACGATCCGCCCTGGCCGATGATCTCTTCGACCTGGTTGCGGACGGCCTCGAGGCTGATGCCCAGCGACTCGAGCGCCTTCGCGGCGACACCCTCACCCTCGTGGATCAAGCCCAGGAGGATGTGCTCGGTGCCGATGTAGTTGTGGTTGAGGAGCCGAGCTTCCTCTTGGGCCAGAACTACCACCCGTCGAGCCCGGTCGGTAAACCGTTCGAACAAGACCTGCCTCCCACCCGTCGGGGGAATCCGTGGGGCGAGTGTACCCCGGAGGGTGTTGCGTCCACCCTCGAAGACGATGCGCTCGCTGCCCGTCTCTGCACCGTTCTTCGGAGCGGACAGCAAGAGTTGGTCAGGCTAGTGGTCGCCGGGCCCGGTCGGGCGCCAGACGTCACGGATCTGTGGAATCTCCGGCCTCGGCCAGCATCTGCTCGAGGCGCCGTCGCAGCGCAGCGACCTCGACGCCCTCGGCCCGGAGCGCCCGCATCGCCCCGCCGTCGGGCCGGCTGAGCAGCCACAACAGGAGGTGCTCGCTGCCCATCCGGGGATGTCGGCGCCGGGTGGCCTCGTCGCTCACACCGCTCATGACCGACGCCGCCAGCGAGGTGGGTCGGACGTGCGCGGGCCACGGCGTGCTCGCCGAGGTCACGGTCAGACGGCCCGATGTGACCGAAGGCTCCTCCTCGACCTGACCCCCCGTGAGTCGGGCGGTCACCGCCTGACGCACCTGCGCCGGGGACAGGTCCAGGCGGGGCAGCAGGTCCGACTCCTCGGCCTCGAGCTCCTTCACCAGTCCCAGCAGCAGGTGCTCGGTGCCGATGTAGCTGTGCCCGAGCGACAGCGCCTCGCGGAGCGAGAGCTCGAGCGTCCGCTTGGCGGCGGGGGTGAACGGGATGTGGCCGGACGGGGTGCCGTCGCCGCGGCCCACCAGGTCCTCGACCGCCGCCCGCGCGCCGGGCAGGTCGACGCCGAGATCGGCCAGCGCGCCCCCGGCGAGGCTCTCGTCGTCGTGGACGAGCGCGACGAGGACGTGCTCCACGCCGATGTGGTTGTGGCCCAGGCGGTGGGACTCCTCCTGTGCGAGGACCACCACCCGCCGGGCCTTGTCCGTGAACCGCTCGAACACCTCGCCCCCTTCGTCCGCCTACCCCGCCTCGTCCGCCTACCCCGACGGTAGCGGGTGTGAGCTGGGATTTCGGGGGCTTCCGATCCCGGCCCTAGCGTGACGGTCGTGCCTGCGCCCCACCCCCTGCTCGCGCTGGACGGCATGCCGGCGCTGCGCGATCGCATCGAACAGCGGCTGCTCGCGGCCACCGAGACCCCCCACGCCGACCTGACCGAGATGACCTCGCACCTCGTGCGGGCGGGCGGCAAGCGTCTGCGCCCGGTCCTGGCGGTGGTGTCGTCGACCGTGACGGCGGGCGACGGGGCCACGGTGGCGACGGCCAGCGAGGACGCGGTCATCGGCGGGGTCGCCTGCGAGATGGTCCACGTCGGGTCGCTGCACCACGACGACGTCCTCGACGAGGCCACCACCCGGCACAACGTGGAGAGCGTCAACGCCCGCTGGGGCAACCTGCGGGCCATCATCTCGGGCGACTTCCTGCTGGCCCGGGCGTCGGAGCTGGCCGCCGGGCTGGGCACCGCCATCGCCCAGATGCTGGCCGGCACCATCGGGCGGCTGTGCGTGGGCGAGGTGCAGGAGCTGCAGGTCGCCTACCAGGTCGACCGCGGCGAGCCCGCCTACCTCGACGCCATCGCCGGCAAGACCGCGGCGCTGTACGAGACGGCCTGCCGGATCGGCGGGATGGTGAGCGCGGCGCCCGCTTCGGTCGTCGACGCGCTGGGGCACTACGGCCTCAGCTACGGGATGGCGTTCCAGGTGGTGGACGACATCCTCGACGTGGTCGCCACCGACGACGAGCTCGGCAAGCCCGCCGGCCACGACATGGTCGAGGGCGTCTACAACCTGCCGGTGCTACGGGCGTTCACCGGTCCCGACGGCGACCAGCTCCGGGAGCTGCTGGGCGGGCCGATCGACGACGTCGCCCGGGTGAAGGCGCTGGAGCTGGTGCGGGCGGGTTCGGGCGTCGGTGAGGCGACCGAGGTGGCCCGGCAGTACGTGGGTCAGGCCGTGGGTGCGCTGGCGGACGTGCCGCCGGGACCCGCCGCGTCGGCCCTGGCGGCGGCGGCCGAGCACCTGGTGCTGGGCCTCGACGCCTCGCCCCGGGGCTAGTCGGCTCTAGTCGCTCGCCGGGAGCATCCGGGGGAGGCGGCCGCAGGCGACGATGCCGCCCAACGCCACCAGGCCCGCCAACGTGAAGGCGAAGGTGAGCGACGACGTGGTCGCCCAGCCCCGGCCGTCGCCGAGCGCCACGAACACGCCGGACAGGCCGGTGCCCAGCGACACGCCCAGCACGTCGGACAGCTGGAACGAGGCGCTCGCCGTGCCCTCCTGGCCCGCGGCGGCCAGGCTCAGGACCGTGACCGACAGCGGGGCGTAGCCGATGCCCATGCCCAGCCCCGCCAGGCCCCAGGCGGGGACCACCAGCCAGGCCGGCACCGGCTGGAGGACCACCAGCATGCCGACGATCCCCGCGGCGACCAGCAGGAAGCCCCGCCGCACCAGCCAGCGGGGGCCGACCCGGTGGATCAGCCGCTGCTGCACCCAGGATCCCGCTGTCCAGAGGATGGTGGCGGAGGTGAGGCCCATGCCGGCCAGCCAGGTCGACTTGCCGCGGCCGTCGGTGATGGCCAGCGAGACGAAGAGGTCGGCGCCGAAGAAGGCGAAGGTGAGGATGCCCCGCACGGCGACCGCGGCCGGCATCCCGGCGGCGAGGCGGGCGGTCCCGGCGGGCACCAGGCGCAGGAAGGCCCACACCGCGGGCGCCGCACCCCCGACCACCAGTGCCGCGCCGAGCACCGGCGACGACGCCCCCAGGCCCACGAGCAGCACCGCCGTGCCCGCCACCAGCACCACCGCATCCCGCCGCCGGTCGACGATGCCGGCAGCGACGTCGCCGGACTCGGGAGCCCGCGTGGGGGTGGGATCGTCGGTGACGGGGTGGGCACGGGAGAGGGCCGGGAGGGTCATGGCGGCGGCGACCCCGACCAGAGGGAGGAGGGCCCAGAACACCGCCCGCCAGGAGAGGGCCTCGGCGATGGTGGTCGCGGCGACCGGGCCGATCAGGCCGGGGACGACCCAGGCCGAGGAGAAGACGGCGAACACCCGGGGACGCAAGTCGCTCGGGAAGGCCCGGCCGACCGTGGCGTAGGCCACGGCGGGGATTGCGCCCGCGCCGATGCCCTGGGCGACCCGGCCGGCGACCAGCATCGGCATCGACTGGGCCGCCCCGCCCACCGCCAGCCCGACGGCGAACAGGCTCAGACCCAGGGCGAACGGGAGCCAGGTGCCCCGCTCGTCGCACAGCTGCCCGGCGACCACGATGCCCAGCAGCGACCCGAGGAAGAACCCCGAGAACACCCAGCCGTAGAGGCCGAGGCCGCCCAGCTCGTCGGACACCTCGGGCAGCACCGTCGAGATCGCCAGCGACTCGAACGCCACCAGCGTGACCGTGAGCACCAGGCCGGCGGTCAGACGCCGCCGCCCGGGCATCCACACCCCGGCGGCCGGGTCGGCCGAGGGCGGCGCAAGGGGCAGGTCGTCCACGCCCAGCGACGTCGAGGCGGCGTTCACCGGCGTCGGCAGGTCGGGCATCACGACATCCTGACGGTGAACACCGGCGGCCGACCAACCTGTTCCCGCCGCCCTGCCTACCCGGGCGCGGCAGAATGAGGTTCATGATGGCCGAGGCCGAGCGTGAGGACTCCCTGGTCCGAGGCCTGCTGAGCGGCGTGGCCGTGTTCCGGTGGCTGGCGTGGGCGTGGATGGCGGTGGTCCTGATGCTGAGCCGTCCCGAGATCGACGACCCGGGCACCCGTCCCTGGGTCGCCTACCTGCTGGTCGCCGTCGCCCTGGCCGTGACCGCCTCCGCCACCGTGATGCTGCGGCGCGACGTGCGGCTGCTCACCCGTCCGGCCGTGATCGCCGGCGAGGTGGCGGTGGGGTTCGCCCTGGCCGTCGGCGACGAGCTGGCCTACAACGGCGTCTCCCACGCCCAGATGCTCGGCTCGGTGTGGCCGCTGGCCGGCATCATCACCGCCGGCATCGTCTTCGCCGGGCGCGGCGGCCTCGTCGCCGGGGCGATCGTCGGCCTCGGTTACATGGCCGACGACCTCATCGAGCCCGGCTTCGTCTGGGAGCGCCGCGAGCTGGTGTCGCCGCTGTCGTCGGTGGTGCTCTACGCCCTGGCCGGGGCAACCGCCGGCCTGATCACCGTGAAGCTGCGGGAGGCCGAACGGCTGATCTCGCGGGCCCAGGCCCGGGAGGAGATCGCCCGCACCCTGCACGACGGGGTGCTGCAGACGCTGGCCGTGGTCCAGCGCCGGGCCACCGACGAGGACGTCGTGCGGCTGGCCCACGAGCAGGAGCGGGAGCTGCGGGAGTACCTGTTCGAGTCGCCGACGACGATCAGCGGCGGCGGCGAGGTCGGGTCGCGGCTGCGGGCCGCGGCCGCCCTGTTCGAGGACCGCTACGGCGCTGGCGCCCGGGTGGTCCTGGCCCCGGACCTGCCGCCGGTGGCGCCCGACGTGGCCGACGCCCTGGTCGGCGCCATCGGCGAGGCCCTCACCAACGCCGGCAAGCACGGCGGGGCGCAGACGGTGACGGTGTTCGCCGAGCCGGCGGACGGGTCGCTGTTCTGCTCGGTGAAGGACGACGGGGCGGGGTTCGACGACGGCGCGGTGGCCGACGGCGTCGGGTTGTCGCGGTCGATCCGGGGTCGGATCGCCGAGGTGGGCGGCCGGGTGGAGGTCGACGGCAACCCGGGCCGGGGCACCGAGGTCCGCTGCTGGGTGCCGACCTGAGCGGGCGTCCGCCCTACGCTGAGCAGCCATGGCGAGCGAGCTGAAGGCCGTCCGGGTGGTCGTGGCGGACGACCATCCCATCTGGCGAGCCGGCCTCAAGGCCGACCTGGGGTCGAACTTCCACGTGATCGGCGAGGCGGGCGACGCCGACGAGGCCATCGCCGTCATCAAGTCGACCAAGCCCGACCTCGTCGTCTGCGACCTCAACATGCCGGGCGGCGGCGGGCTGAAGGTGGCCCGGCACTGCGGCGACGACACCTGCATCGTGATGCTCACCGTCAGCGAGCAGGAGCGCGACCTCCTCGACGCCGTCGCCGCCGGTGCCAACGGCTACCTGGTGAAGACGACGCCGTCGGAGGAGCTGCGGCACAGCCTGTGGCGGGCCGCCCACGGCGAGCCGGTGTTCTCGCCGGCGCTGGCGTCGCTGGTGCTGGGCGAGTTCCGGCGGATGACGAAGGCGTCCGGGCCGATGCAGCCGCTGTCGGAGCGCGAGCGCGAGGTGCTGCAGTACGTCGCCCGGGGCCACACCTACCGGGAGATCGGCGAGCAGCTCTACATCGCCGAGAAGACGGTGGAGAACCACGTGCGCAACATCCTCGGGAAGCTCCACCTCAACCGGAAGCAGGAGCTGATCCGCTACGCCCTGGAGCACGGGATCGAGTAATCCCCGCCCCCTGGGGTCCACCCGCCGAGCGGTGGGGGACGCGCCGGGTTCAGCGTCGGGCCGTGGTGGCGGACGCTGCCCGGCATGGCAACGCCAACGACCGACACGACCGATTCGGCGCCCCACGGCTCGCCCGCCGGCGCGATGTGGACGGCGGGGCTGGGAGCGTTCCTCCTCTTCGCCGCAGCCGCCACGTTCATCACGATCCGCTGGGACGACATCCCCGACGGCGCCAAGCTGGGCGCCCTCCTCGCCGTCACCGGCATCTGCCTGGCGGCCCACCAGCGCCTCCGCCCGACGCTGCCGATCACCGCCAGCGCACTGTTCCACCTCGGCGTGCTGCTGGTGCCGATCGACGTGGCCGCCGTGGGCGTGCGGGCCGGCTGGGAGTGGCCACAGATGCTGTTCGCCCAGGGGCTCTCGGCCACCGTGGTCTTCGGGGTGGCGTCAGCCCAGGGCCCCGCCCACGAGCGTTCGGTGGTGCTGCGCTTCGCCACCTGGGCGGGCGTGGTGGTGCTGGCGGCGGGCGTCGGGGGCGTGACGACCGTGCCGGCGGGCGTGGTCCTCTCGTGCGTGGCGCTGGCGGCGGCCGGCCTCGTGGAGCCGCAACGGTCAAAGCTGCGGCTCGACCTGGGTGCCGGCGCCTGGGCGGTGCTGGCCGGGTTCGCCACCCCACTGGCGGCGGCGTCGACGGCGGAGCTGCCGTTCGCCGGCACCCTCACCCAGCTGGGGCTCGTCGGCGGCCCCCGTCCGGCGGCCGCGGCCACCGGGCTGCTGTCGGGCCTGGCGCTGGGCGTGCTGGGGGCCCGTCGCCGCAGCGTGGCGCTGGTGCTCGCCGGGGTCGCCGCCGGCCTGGTGGGGCTGACGGCGACATGGGTCCGGTTCGAGCCCGACGACGCCTCGTCGCTGGCGGCGGTGGCGTTCCTCTGCCTCGCCACCCAGGTGGTGCACCGGGCCTACGCCCGCGATCCGTTCTGGCGGGGGCCGGCCGGTGTCGTCGCCGAGATCGGGATGGCGGTCACGGCGCTGCTGACGATCGGGTTCTCCGTCGTGCTGTTCTGGGGCTCGGTCACGGACGTCGACCCGTCGCCGGTCGCCGGCATGGCGGCCGTGGCGGTCACGGCGACCTGGCTGCTGGCGGCGACGAGCCTGGTGTCGGCGCAGTCGCTGTCGGCCGCGGTCGTCGGCGCTGCGGCGGCGGCGCTGCTGTTCACCGGCCGACCGGAGGCCGCGGCGGTGTCGCTGGGCCTGCTGGGCGCCGCCGCGGTCCTGGTCGCCCCGAGGTTCTCCCGGGCCGCCTCGGCCGACCAGCTCTTCGCGGTCGCCCTCGTGGCCGCCGCACCCCTGGCCGCCTGGGAGATGCTCCCCCTCTCCGCCGCGCTGGCCGCCGTCGGCGCCCTGGCCATCGCCGAGGCTGCCGTCCACGCCTCCCGCCGACCGACCCCGGCGCCGGTGGCCCCGCCTCCAGTGCCGGTTCCAGGGCCATGGGTGGCCCCGGGATTCGGTGCTCGGGCGGCGGCGGTGAGGGCGGCCAAGGAGTCGGCGCGGGCGTTCGAGCTGGCGATGTTGGGGTTGGTGCCGGTGTCGGCGGGGGCGGCGATGTTGGCCCGGGAGGAACGGTGGGCCGCGATGAGCCTGGGGCTCGTCGTGATCGGGTGGGTCATGGCCCTGGTGCTCGACCGGGCGACGCAGGGGCCGGGTGAGGAGACGCTGGCCACGATCCCCCGGGTCGGGATGGTCGTGGCCCTGGTGACCACCGTCTGGCTGTCGCCGCTCGGGGCCGCGGGGGTCGCCGCCCTGGTGATGGGGTTGCTCCTGGCCGACACCCTGCGCCTGGACGAGCCGGCGGGGCTGATCGGGGTCGGCTGCGCCGGGCCGATCGTGGCCGCCGGGCTGGCCGTCGACGTCGGATGGACGCTGCCCGAGGCCGGCATCGTCGTGACCGTGACGAGCCTCGTCTGGCTCGGGCTCGCCGGGAGCCTCCCGGGCCGCTGGGCGCCACCGGCGCTGGTGTCGGCGGTGGTGGCGGGTGGTGCCGGCCTGTGCCTCGGCACCGGCGACGGCGTGGCCTTCTCGACGGTCCTGCTGCTCCTGGGCGCGGGGGTGGCAGCGGTCGGGCTCGTCACCGACCAGCTCGACGTCGGTGTCCTCGGCGGGACCGCCATGACCATCGGCACGTGGGGTCTGCTGTCCTCCGCCGACGTGACCGCCGCCGACGCCTACGTCGCCCCGGTCGCCGTGCTGCTGCTCGCCGTCGGCCTGCAGACCCGCCGCCGGTTCGACACCACGTCGTGGTTGACGCTCGCCCCGCCCGTCGTCCTGCTGGGCGGCGCGGCGCTGGTGGAGCGGGTCGACGGCGGCCCCTCGGGGCACGCCGCGCTGGCCGGCATCGTCGGCGTGCTCGCCGTCGCCGCGGGTGGCGCGTGGCGGCTGGCCGGGCCGCTGTTCGCCGGCACCGCCCTGGTGGTTGCCGTCACCGTCCACGAGACGCTGGGCGTCACCGCCGGCCTGCCCACCTGGGCCTGGCTCGCCGCCGGCGGCGTCACCCTGCTGGCCGCCGGGGTCGCCATGGAGCGCCGCGGCGTCGGCCCCGTCGAGTCCGGCCGCCGCCTGGTCGAGGTCATCGACGAGCGCTTCACCTGAGTGAGCGGCCACCCGGCGACGGCCGGGTGGCCGCGGGTACCGTGCCCACATGAAGGCGTCGTGGCAGCACGCTCTGGGGGATCGGCGGCTGCTGGTGAGCGGGTTCGGGCGCTGGGGCGGGGGCATCTACGACCTGACCGACGGGGAGCCCGAGGCGCTCGACAACATCCCCACCTCGGGCCTGGCGCTGGGCGGTGGGCGGCTGTGGCGGGCGCTGCGGGCGCCGGGCGAGCAGACCGCCGCCTGCGAGCTGCTCTCCTACGACGACCAGGGCGTGCGCAGCTACGAGCGCCTCGACACCATCCGCGACCCCCACGACATCTGCTGGCACGACGACGCCCTGCTCGTCACCTCCAGCTGGGACGGCATCGTGTGGCGCACGGAGCCCGGCCGCCCTCCCACTGTCGTGTGGCGGGGCGGCACGGTGCCCGACTCGTGGCACGTCAACTCGCTGGTCACCGTCGACGGGCGGCTCCACGTCTGCGCCTTCGGCCGCTTCGACCGGCACAAGGCCTGGCGGGCGGGTGACGGCGACGGCGACCGCGACGGCGCGGCCACCGAGGGCTTCGTCCACGACGTCGAGCGGGGCGTCGACGTGCTGTCCGACCTGGCGCACCCCCACCACCCCCGCCGGGTGGGCGACCGGTGGCTGCTGTGCGAGTCGACCCGCGGCACCCTCACCGAGTGCGACGCCACGGGCCGGGTGGT
Organism: Acidimicrobiales bacterium; assembly: GCA_035316325.1. Classification (NCBI taxonomy): domain Bacteria; kingdom Bacillati; phylum Actinomycetota; class Acidimicrobiia; order Acidimicrobiales; species Acidimicrobiales bacterium. The sequence goes on along the minus strand of DATHJB010000170.1, from coordinate 26,777 downwards.
GCGGCGCGTGGGCGTCGACCGGTTCTCACGAGGGCTGGCCGTGGTGGGGCCGTGGGCGATCGTCGGCGGCAACGCCCACCGCGAGGACGACGACGACCGGGCCGAGGTGGTGGTGGTCGACCTGGACAGCTTCACCGTGGTCGGGCGGGTGCGCATGCCCTGCCTCGAGGTCTACGACATCCTGCCCGTGCCACCGGAGCTGGCCCGGGCGGTGGCCGTCGGCTTCGGGGCCAACCCGGCTCGGGCGGTGGAGCAGCACCGGGGCGACGGGCGGGAGCCCGGGCGCCACTCGGCACCGGAGACGGCTCGGGTGCACCTGGTGACGGCGGCGACGGCGGCGACGCTGGCGACCGCGGGCGAGCTGCTCGACCGCGAGGCCGCCGGGCGCTGCAAGGTGCAGGCGACACTGCCGACCGGGCCGCTGCGATCCGGCGGCGCCGGCACGCTCACGGTGACGGTGGTCAACGACTCGCCGCTGGCACTCGCCTCGGTGCCGCCGCACCCCGTCCGGGTGGGCGCCCGCTGGATCCGGAGCGACGACCGGAACCTCTTCCGCCGTGGCCCTCTGTCGGCGCTCCCCCGCCTGCTCCACGCCGACGACCGGGTCGAGGTGGAGGTGCTGCTGGTGGCCCCCGACGAACCCGGCCGCTACGAGCTGCGCCTCGCCCTCCACCAGACGGGCCGGGGCTGGTTCGGCCGCCGCACCAGCGGCGAGGTGGTGGTCGAGGCCGCCGCCGAGCCCGTGAATCCCGTGGAGCCCGAGTCAGCTCCGGTGGAGGGTCAGCCCCTCGGGTCGGTGATGCGGCCGTAGAAGAGGGGGGCACCCGTCTCGTCGTGCTGGACGACGAACAGGAACGGGCGGTCGACGTCGATCGTGAGGATCTCGGACGGCATCGAGGTGACGCCCATGATCAACGTGGCGGCGGCGGCCTCGGTGCCCTTCTCGTCGACGGTGATGTTGGCGGCGTGCACCGCCTGGCCGATCGCCACCGAGGTGCCGGGCGCCACCCTGCCCAGGTCGCCACCGGGGATGGTCAGGCCCAGGGCCGACAGCGGCTCTGCCAGGTCGAGCGCCGAGCTGGCCTCGAAGCGGGGCAGGCTGAGGTCGACCGAGGCGGACTCGAGCCCGTCGAGGATCTGCCCCAGCCCGGCGCCGTCGAGGCCTGACTCGAAGTCGGCCAGCGACGTTCCCTCGTCGGGCACCACCACGACCATCGACAGCTCGTTGCCGTCGTACGGCAGCCGCACCGCCTGCCACCCGTCGCCCTCCGCCGCCGAGGTGTTGAGCGACGAGGCGTGCATGGTCGGCACGTCGACCGTCGAGCCGGACGTGAGCGTGAAGGGTCCGTCGCTCGTGAGATCCTCGGCGAACTGGGTCTGCCACGACGCCTTCAGGTAGATGGCGTTCACGATCGCGACCACGGTCGCCGGATCGATCTCGGAGATCAGGTCGGGGATGCGCTCCCGGGTCACGTCGGACACCCAGCCGTTGATGGCGGCCTTGGCGCCCTCGGGGTCGCCGGCGAAGTCGACCGTGTCGACCCCGGCGCCGTACTGGGTGGCCAGCGTGTCGAGGAACTCCGGCCCGAACTCGAGGCCCTCCTGGCCCCACAGGGCGTTGGCCAGCTCCAGCGTCACGCCTTCCGAGTCCTCGTTGCCGGGGTGGTTGGTGGCGTCGAGCTGCGCGGTGAGGGCGTTCATCGCCTCGTGGACCGCCGGCTGGTCGGGGAAGCCGAAGACCTCGGCGATGTCGGCCGCGGTGGCGTCGGACGCACCGGCCTCGGCCATGGCGAAGGCGACGCCGATGCTGGTGGGCGACAGCACCACGTTCTCGCCGGGGTCCTCGGAGGCGGCGAGGCGCAGGGCGAAGTCGCGCAGGCCCGTGACGACCTGGTCGACAGGAGCGTCGGCGGGCGGGCTGACCCGGGCGAGGTCGGCCTTCACGGTCTGCCCGGCCGGCCCGTCGGCGTCGGAGCTCTCGTCGGCGCGACCGGTGTCGTCGGAGGAACCGTCGCCGCAGGCCGCGGCGGTGAGCAACGAGCAGGCGAGCGCAGCAGCGACCAGTCGGCGCAGGGGAATGGCGGCCATGACACTCAGACTCTCCTCGCAGCCCGCGCGGTTCCCGAGAAACCGCATCGTAGGTCGGCGGTGTTAGGTGCGAGGGTCGGTGACGCGCCCGATGAAGAGCGGCGCGCCGGTCGCCTCGTGCTGCACCACGAAGAGGAACGGCCGGTCGACGGCGATCCGCAACGGTGGGGGCGGCATCCCTGTACGGCCGGCCACGACACCGGTCGCCGCGGCCGCCACGGTCCGCTTCTCGTCGACGGTGATGTTGGCGGCGTGGACCGCCGCGCCGATGAGGGCATCCGGGGCCATGCCGCTCAGGTCACCGCCCGGGATGCGCAGGCCCAGCTCCGAGAGCGGCGGGCCCAGGTCGAGGGCAGTGCCGATGTCCCAGCGCGGGAGGCTCAGATCGACGACGTCGTGGCCGAGCCCGGCGACGATGGCGGCGAGCCGCTCCCCCGTCAGCGACGCCTCGAAGGCGGCCAGTGTGGTCGACCCGGCCGGGACCAGCACCACCATCGCCAGGTCGCCGCCCTCGTAGGGCAACCTCACGGCGCTGTGGTCGGGCTCGACCGCGGCCCGGGTGGACAACCGCGCGTTGTGCATCGTGGCCACGTCGGCGCTCGAGCCGTCGGTCAACGTGAAGGGGAGGTCGAGGGTGCGCGACTCGTCGAACGGCGTGTGCCACGCGGCGTCCAGGTAGACGGCGTTGACGACCGCGAACATCGTGTCGACATCGATCATCCGGGCCGGGAAGAGCTCGGGGATCCGCTCCCGGGTCACGTCCGCCACCCACCGGTTGATCTCCTGGCGGGCCAGCTCGGGGTCGGCGGCGAAGTCGACGGTGGCGACGCCGGCGCCGTAGTGCGAGGCGATCGACGCGAGGAAGCCCGCGCCGAGCGGCAGCCCCACCTGGCCCCAGATGGCGTTGGCGACGTCGAGGGTGACGCCCTCCCGACGCACGGCGTCGAGCCGGACGGACAGGGCGTTGGTCGCCCCGTGGAGGCCCGGCGGTGCGGGGAGGGCGAGCGCCCGCCTTATGTCGGCCGACGTCGACGCGCTCGCACCTGCCTCCACCATGGCGAAGGCGAGGGCAATGCTCGCCGGCGACACGACCAGGTTGAGCTCCGCGGGCTGAGAGGCCATCAACCGCAGGCCGAAGGTCCGCAACCCGGCGACGAGCTCGGCGACGGGTGCGTCGTCCGGCGGGGTCAGGCGCCCGACGTCCGCCTTGACGGTCGGGCTCACCCTTGGTCCTGCTCGGGTCGCAGCGTGGGGAACAGCACCACGTCGCGGATCGAGTGGGTGTCGGTGAGCAGCATGATGAGCCGGTCCATGCCGATGCCGAGCCCGCCGGTCGGCGGCAGCCCGTACTCCAGCGCCCGCACGTAGTCGTCGTCGACCACCATCGCCTCGGCGTCGCCCGCGGCCTTCTGGCGGGCCTGCTCCTCGAAGCGACGCCGCTGCTCGTCCGGGTCGACCAGCTCGCTGAAGGCGTTGGCCAGCTCGCGCCCCGCCACGATCGCCTCGAAGCGCTCGACGGTGTCGGGCACCTCCCGGTGGTCCCGGGCCAGCGGCGACACCTCCATCGGGTAGTCGCACACGAACACGGGGCCCCACAGCTCGGTCTCGGTGGTCTTCTCGTAGATCTCCAGCACCAGCTTCCCCGGGCCCCACGCCGGGTCGGGCTCCACGCCGTGCTCCGACGCGATCCGCCGCAGGTCGTCGAGCGGCATGCGCACGTCGACCCGCACCCCCGCGTGCTCCTCCACCAGCTCGGCCAGCGTCGCCCGGCGCCACGGCGGCGTCAGGTCGACCTCGCGGTCGCCGTAGGTGAGCTTGGTGGAGCCCGTGATCTCGGCCGCCAGGAACGCCACCAGCTCCTCGGTGAGCGACATGATGTCGCCGTAGTCGGCGTAGGCCTGGTACAGCTCCAGCATCGTGAACTCGGGGTTGTGGCGGGTGGAGAGCCCCTCGTTGCGGAACACCCGGGCCAGCTCGAACACCCGCTCGAAGCCGCCCACAACCAGGCGCTTCAGGTACAGCTCGGGAGCGATCCTCAGGTAGAGGTCGAGGTCGAGGGCGTTGTGGTGGGTGGTGAACGGCCGGGCCAGCGCACCGCCGGGGATGGGGTGGAACACGGGCGTCTCCACCTCGACGAAGCCCCGGTCCTCCAGCCAGCGCCGGGTCAGCGACATGACCCGGCTGCGGGCCAGGAACACCTGGCGACTGCGCTCGTTGGCCCACAGGTCGACGTAGCGCTGCCGGTAGCGCAGGTCGGTGTCGGACACGCCGTGCCACTTGTCGCCGAAGCTGCGGCGGGCCTCGGCCAGCAGTTGCCACGACGCCACCTGCACCGACAGCTCGCCCCGGCGGGTGCGGATGATCTCGCCGGTGGCGACCACCCAGTCGCCCAGGTTGAGCTTCTGGAGAGCCTCGAAGCCCTCCGTGGCCTTGAGGGTGGCCATCAGCTGGATCGACCCGCTGGAGTCGCGCAGGGTCGCGAAGACGACGCGGCCCTGGTCGCGCAGCAGCATCACCCGCCCGGCGACGGTGGCGGTGACGCCGGTGCTCTCGCCGTCGGCCAGGTCGGCGTGGGTGGACTGGATCTGGGCCGCCCGGTGCGTCACGTCGACGCGGTAGGGCGGGCGGAGCTCGTCGGTCATGAGGGGCTACAGGTTCTTCTCGTAGATGATGCGCAGGCCATGGAGCGTGAGGAACGGCTCATGGTGCTCGATCGTGGCCGACAGGGGCGTGATCAGGCCCGACAGGCCCCCGGTGGAGACGACCCGGATCTCCGCACCCAACTCGGCCTCGATGCGCTTGACCATGCCGTCGACCAGCGACGTGTAGCCGTAGATCACGCCCGACTGCATCGACTCGACCGTCGACCGGCCGATCACGTGCCGGGGCTCCACCAGCTCGACCCGCCGCAGGGCCGCGGCCCGCTCGAACAGGGCGTCGAGGCTGATGTCGATGCCGGGGAAGATGGCGCCGCCCATGTACTCGCCACGTGCGGAGATGGCCTCGAAGGTGGTGGCGGTGCCGAAGTCGACCACCACGGTGGGGCCGCCGAGCAGGTCGAACGCCGCCACCGCGTCGGCGATGCGGTCGCCGCCGACCTCCTTCGGGTTGTCGTAGAGGATGGGCACGCCGGTGCGGATCCCCGGCTCGATCACGACGGTCGGGAAGCCGAAGTAGCGCTCGGTCATGCGCCGGATCGCCCCGGTCACCCGGGGGACCGACGAGCACAGCACCGCGCCGCCGATGTCCTCGTCGAACGAGAAGCCGTGGAAACCGAGGAACTCCTGGACGACGAGGGCGTGCTCGTCGGCCGTGCGCTCGGCGTTGGTGGCGACCCGCCAGTGGTCGAGCAGGTGCGTCTCGGCCAGGCGCTTCTGCACGTTGTGGCCGTTGTCGGGCTCCAGGTCGTACAGCCCGATGACCGTCTGGGTGTTGCCGACGTCGATCGCCAGGAGCATCACGGCCCGTGAGGCTACGCGCTGGGCTCCGCCGCCCCCGAAACCGCCGCCGGGCGGTCAGCCGGTGGCGAGCGGCGGGGTGGAGCGGTTGACCCAGCCGGGGTCGGCGGAGCGGGCGCCGACCGGGCGGAGGGCGTCGAGGCGGGTGAGGTCGTCGCCGGTGAGCTCCACGTCGAGGGAGCCGAGGTTCTCGTCCAGCCGACCGGGCCGCTTGGTGCCGGGGATGGGGACGACGTCGTCGCCCTTCGCCAGCAGCCACGCCAGCGCCACCTGCGCCGGAGTCGTCCCGTGCGCCGACGCCACGGCCTTCACCTCGTCGACCAGGCGCAGGTTCAGGTCGAGGTTCTCGCCCTGGAAGCGGGGGACGCCCCGGCGGAAGTCGCCGTCGCCGATGTCGTCGTGGCCGGTCACGGTGCCCGTCAGCATCCCCCGGCCCAGCGGGCTGTACGGGACGATGCCGATGCCCAGCTCCCGGCACACGCCGACGATCTCGTCCTCGATGTCGCGGGTCCACAGCGACCACTCGGACTGCAGCGCCGTGATCGGGTGGGTGGCGGCGGCCCGGCGGATGGTGTCGACCGAGGCCTCCGACAGCCCCAGGTGCCGCACCTTCCCGGCGGCGACCAGCTCGGCCATGGCGCCCACGGTCTCCTCGATGGGGACGGACGTGTCGGCGCGGTGCTGGTAGTAGAGGTCGATGTGATCGACGCCGAGGCGGCCCAGCGACGCGTCGCACGCCGAGTGCACGTACTCGGGGCGACCGTCGGCGTTCCTCGGGGGGAACGATTCGAGCAGGATGCCGAACTTGGTGGCGATCACCACGTCGTCGCGCCGCGCCGCCAGCGCCTTGCCGACCAGCTCCTCGTTGGTGGTGGCGCCGTAGATGTCGGCGGTGTCGAAGAGGGTGACGCCGCGCTCGATCGCCCGGTCGATGGTGGCGAGCGCGTCGGCGTCGTCGCCGGGGCCGTAGACGGCGCTCATGCTCATGCAGCCGAGACCGAGCGCTCCGACCGGGAGCGCGTCGGGACCGAGGGTGCGGGTGGGGACGGTCATGTCAGTGCTCCTCGTGCTTCGGGTCGTCGTCGTGGCGTTCGAGCGCGGCGCGGTCCCAGCCGCCCAGGTCGGCCGCCGCGGCGTAGGTGGTCTGCAGGAAGTCGAGCAGCACGGCGTCCGGGTCGTCGGCCGTGCGCACCACCTCGTACGGCAGCAGGAACTCGCCCAGCTGGGCGTCGTAGGTGACGCCGTCCGCCACCGGGTAGGCGGCGTACCCGGCCGGCTCGGGATAGGCGTAGGAGTAGAAGGCGCCCTCACGCCCGCCGGCGGGGAAGTAGCCGGCGCTCGACACCTCGTGGGAGTAGGCCTCTTCCATGACCCAGGCGCCGCAGTTGGGCACGCCGCCCGGGTGCTTGGGGGCGGTCCGGCCGGAGAACCGGGTGAGGGCGAGGTCGAGCCCACCCCAGAACACGTGCACCGGGCTGACCTTCCCCAGGTAGCGGGCGCGGAAGGCACCGAAGACCCGGTCGCAGTGCACCAGGAGCCGCCAGAACCGGTGGGCGGCGTCGGGATCGTAGGAGGCGTGCTCGTAGTCCTCGGCGAAGGGGATGGACTTCTCGACCTCGACCGGCCGGGCCAGGATGTGCACCTCGATGTCGAGGCTCTCCAGCGCCGCCAGCGTCTCCTCGTAGAACACCGCCACCGGCTTCGGTGCCAGGGCGACGGTGCGCCGTTCGGGGTCGTCGGTCTCGATGACCAGCTCGTGGGCCACGAAGTCGAACGTCATGGCGAAGCTGCGGCCGCGGTACGGGATCGGCGACGTGGTGAGCCCCCGGGTCGACACGTACAGCGGCACGTTCCACCAGTGGTTCACCAGCGGCGTGAGCTCCATGCGCACCTTGCCGACGATCTGGGTCCACATGTGCAGGGTGTCCCGAGTGTCGCTCCACTCGTCGACCACCAGTTCCGGCCACATGGTCAAGAGGCTACGACCCCCGTCACTTCACGACGTCGAGGCCGATGTCGAGGACCGGGGCCGAGTGGGTCAGGGCGCCGATCGAGACCAGGTCGGCGCCCGTCGTGGCGTAGGCGCTGATGCGGTCGAGGTCGATGCGGCCGGAGATCTCCAGCAGCGGCCGGGTGGGGTGGTCGGCCCGCACCTTCATCACCACCGACCGCACCGCGGCCGGCGACATGTTGTCGAGCAGCAGGGCGTCGGCCTGGGCCTTCACCGCCTCCGACACCATCTGGGCGTCGGCGCACTCCACCTGAACGGTGCGGCCCGGCCAGCGGCGCCGGGCGGTGGCCACGGCGTCGGTGATCGACATCAGCTCCAGGTGGTTGTCCTTCAGCAGCACCCACTCCGACAGGTTGCCCCGGTGGTTCGACCCGCCCCCGGCCCGCACCGCCGCCTTCTCCAGCGACCGCAGCCCCGGCGTGGTCTTGCGGGTGTCCCACACGCGCAGCGCCCCGCCGGCGGCCTCCACGGCGGCGACGAACCGGGCCGTCAGCGTGGCGATCCCCGACAGGTGGCCGAGGAAGTTCAGCGCGGTCCGCTCCCCCGTCAGGATCGACACCAGCGGCCCACGCACCTCGGCGACGGTCTGGCCGGCGACCACCTTGTCGCCGTCGTCGGCCGACCAGGCGACCTGCACCGTCTCGTCGACCTGCCGGAACGACTCGTCGACGCAGCGGCAGCCGGCGAGCACCCCGTCGTCGCGGGGAACGAACAAGGCCCGGGCCTGGAGGTCGGGTGGCAGCAGCGCCGAGGTGATGTCGCCCAGCGGCGTGAGGTCCTCGACGAGAGCGCGGCCGACCGCCTCGCGGACGGCAGTGACGGGCGCATGAAACTCGTGCATCGGGTGCAGTCTTGCGGGCCACGCGACAGACTCACAGATCGTGGCGACAAGTGGGCGGCATCCAGGGCAAACGCGGCCACGTACGGTGCAGTACATCGCTGTGAGCGCGATCGTGCTGGCCCTGCTGACCACGGCCGGCTCGGGCGACTCGGGCGACGCCTCGGGCGACGAGCCTCCGACGACGACCACCACGTCGGCGCCGGCCCCGATCCCCGACCGCCGGCCCTTCGGCGTCGGCTCGCACACCGAGACGCTGGTCGACGCCGGCCGCACCACGCCCGCGGCACCCGACCGGGGCGTCGCGGCCGCCGACGACCGCACCGTCGGGCTCACCGTCCTGTACCCCACCGACGCCGAGGAGCCGCCCACCGACGGCAGCGGCCTCGCCGACGGCAGCGGCCCGCCGCCCGACACCGACGACGCCGAGCCCGCCACCGGCCCCTTCCCGCTGCTGGTGTTCGCGCACGGCTGGAACGGCTCGGGCGCCAGCCTCGTCGCCCCGGCGAAGCGCTGGGCCAGCGCCGGCTACGTCGTCGCCCTGCCGACGTTCCCGCTCAGCCAGGAGGGCATCGCCACCGACGTCGACCTGGTCAACCAGCCGGGCGACATGAGCTTCGTGATCGACACCCTCCTGGAGCGCGCCGACCGCTCCGACGACCCGCTGGCCGACAGCATCGACCCCGACCGGATCGCCGTCGGCGGGCACTCACTGGGCTCGGCCACGGTCTTCGGGTTCGAGAACAGCTGCTGCGAGGACCCGCGCGTCAAGGCCGTCGTGGCCATCTCGGGCGGCCCGCTGCTGTACCCCACCGGCGCCTACGACGCCGAGTTCGCCACGCCGATGCTGCTGGTCCACGGCCGGAAGGACCCGGGCGTCGTCCCGGCCATCAGCGAGGCCGTGTTCGCCCAGCGGCCGGGGCGGATGGCGTTGCTGCTGCTCGACGAAGGCACCCACACCTCGCTCTTCGGGAGCGCGGACGGGGCGCTCCTCGACCGGGTCCTGGTGGCGTTCCTCGACCGCGAGCTCGACGTCGACCCCACGGCCTGGGACGGCCTGGAGGAGGAGGTCGCCGCGTCCGGTCGCGGCTCCCTCCAGTCCAAGGACGGCTGACCCCAGGCGAAACTTCGACACCAGTGGCGCTCTAGCCACCACTCCTGTCGAGGTTTCGGTGTTGCGCCCTCAGCCGAAGCCGCGGGCGTCCTGCTTCAGGGCGGTGTCGACACCCAGCGCGGCGGCGACCACCAGGGACCGCAACGGTTCCTCCAGCGGCCGGTGGATCTGCACGACGTAGTTGTCGGCCGTGGTGAACATCGTCTTGGCGAAGCCCTCCCACGTCTTGGTGATGCGGGCCACCTCGGCGCCGGTGTGGTCCAGTACGTTGAAGTTCCAGGCCCGCCAGTTCTCGGCGTTGATGGAGCCCCAAGTGGTGCCACCCGACTCGAGCCCGAAGCGGATCTTGCCGATGGCGTTCTGCTGGACGATCTGGCCCACCTCGGTGCCCATGGCGTCCTGCACGATGATGCGCGACTTGAGCACCTTGGCCGGCCGGGTGAGCGCCATCAGCACGTTGCCCTGCAGGTCGACGATCTGCAGCTTGTGGGTCATGAACTGGTCGTAGCTGGTGAAGATCCGGATGGCCTTCTTCAGCGCGTTCTGACCGACCTGGCGCACCGCGCCGAGCTGCTGGCCGTGCTGGTTGTAGATGGCGTACTCGTTGTTGACCTCGATGAGCTTGGCCTTCTGGTTCACCACCAGCACCGGCTCGGTGAAGAGCGTGCCGCCGCCCTGCGGGGTGACGGCGCCGCCGACGCTCTGCACGTCGCGGACGACCTTCTCGGTGGGCCGGTTCACCTGGGGGATGTGGCCGCCGCCCTGCGGGGGATCGACGGCCTGGCGACCGTGCGAGGCGACGTGCTCGCTCCAGTTCGCACCGTCCCACCAGCGCGTCTCGTGGCGGCCGAAGGGGTCGGGATACCAGCCCGGAGCGTGCTGGGGTTGCTGAGTTTGGGCAGGCCCTGGGGCGCCCGCTGCCTGCTGATCTGACATAGGGAGCCCACCGTAGCAACACGGCCCGGCCAGCAATCAGCAGCGTGACAACCGTTACGCCTTGACGACGAACCTCACCGCGAGGTCGGCCGAGCGCTCGGGGAAGTCGCTCCGGGCGTGGGCGCCGCGGGTCTCCTCGCGGGCCGTCGCGGCGGCGCTCAGGGAGGCCCCGACGGTCGCCAGGTTCAGCAGCTCCTGGCCGGCGACGGTGTCGCGGGGGGCGGTCGCCGCGGCGACCTGGGCCGCTTCGAGCGCGGCGGCCAGGGAACCGACCGACCGCAGGACCCCGGCGTGCTCGGTGAGCGCCCGCTGCAGGGCCGCCCGCGCCGCGGGCTCGTCGCCCGGGACGCCGGTCGGCAGCTTGGGTGCCGCCAGCCGCACGCCCGGGATGGCGCGGCCGTCGCCGGGACTGCCGTCGGCCTGCAGGAACGCCCGCATGGCACCGGTCGGGTCGGGGCCGTCCTTGCCCCGCTCCACCGCCTCGACCACCCGGGGGCCGAACACCATCCCGTCGAGCAGCGAGTTCGACGCCAGGCGGTTGGCGCCGTGGACGCCGTTGCCGGCCGCCTCGCCGGCGACCCACAGGCCGGGCAGCGTCGTGGCGCCGTCGAGGTCGGCGAGGATGCCGCCGCAGCTGTAGTGGGCCGCGGGGGCGACGGGCAGCCACTCCGTGGCGGGGTCGAGGCCCACCTCGTCGAGCGCGGCGTTGATGGTCGGGAACCGCTCGGCGAACCGCTCCAGCCCGGTGGCGTCGAGCCACACGTGGTCGGTGCCCTCGTCGAGCAGGACCCGGGTGATGGCCCGGCTGACCCGATCGCGGGGCAGCAGCTCGTCGACGAAGCGCTCGCCCTTCCCGTTCCGCAGCAGCGCCCCGTGGCCCCGGAGCGCCTCCGACAGCAGCGGCTTGGGCCGGGCCGGGTGGTGCAGGGCGGTCGGGTGGAACTGCACGAACTCGACGTCGGCCACGGCCGCTCCCGCCCGCAGCGCCATGGCGATGCCGTCGCCGGTGGCCTCGGCCGGGTTGGTGGTGACGGCGAACAGCTGGCCGGCGCCACCGGTGGCGACCAGCACGTGCCGCGCCCGCACCTCCACCTCGCCGTCGCCGAGCACACGGCCGTGGCCGGCGAGGCCGGAATTGCCGAGCACACGGCCGTGGCCGGCGAGGCCGGGTAGCGCGCGGACCCCGACGCAGCGCCCGTGCTCGACCAGCAGCTTGCTGGCGAAGGTCTGCTCGTAGATCGCCGCCGCGGTCTCCCGCACCGCGGCGACGAGTGCCCGCTCGACCTCGACGCCGGTGGCGGCACCGCCGGCGTGGACGATGCGGGGGTGGCTGTGGCCGCCCTCGCGGGCCTTGGCGAGCGAGCCGTCGGCGTCGAGGTCGAACGTGGCGCCGAGGGCGATCAGCTCGGTGACCCGGGCCGGGCCCTCGTCGACCAGCACCCGCACGGCGTCGACGTCGCACAGGTCGGCGCCGGCGCCCAGCGTGTCGGCCAGGTGGAGGTCGGTGCTGTCGGCCTCGTCGCCGCCCAGCACGGCCGCCACGCCGCCCTGTGCCCAGCGGGTGGTGGCCTGGTCGAGGTCGCCCTTGGTGAGCACCCCGACCCGCAGGCCGTGCGCCTCCGCGGCCCGCACCGCCGCCGACAGCCCGGCGACCCCGGACCCGAGGACCAGGAGGTCGAGCGGCTCGGCCGCCGGGCCGGAGATCGTCAGCTGGCCGGCACCTCCGCGTAGCGGTGGGGCGCGTGCCGCGCCTGCGCCGACGCCAGCAGCTCGGCCGTGGCGTCGTCGACCTGCCGGTTGGCGGCGTCGACGTGCACGATCCGCGGCGCGTAGTCCTCCAGCTCGGCCGACTCGTACTCGGCGTAGCTGATCACGATGATGCGGTCGCCCGGCTGCACCAGGCGGGCGGCGGCGCCGTTGAGGCACATGTCACCCGACCCCGGCCGTCCGGCGATCGTGTACGTCTCGAATCGGGCGCCGTTGTCGATGTCGACCACGGCCACCTGCTCGTGCTCGAGGATGTCGGCCGTTGCCAACAGCTCGGGATCGACCGTGATCGACCCCACGTAGTGCAAGTTCGCGTCGGTGACCGTCGCACGGTGGATCTTCGACTTGAGCATGCGGCGTCGCATGGGCTGTTTGACCTCCTGAGGTGGGTGCCGTCATGCGGTCACCCCCACGTTGTCGATAAGCCTGGCCCGCCCGAACCGAACAGCTGCGAGCAGCCGTAGATTCCCCGAGAGGGTGTCAGGTACCGCCAGTGAGTCTGCTTCGACCACGGCCACGTAGTCCAGTTCCCCGAGGGGTTCCTTGGCGATCATCGCGGCCATCCGCTCCCGCACCGCGGCGGGGTCGCGCTCGCCCTCCTGGATGGCCGCCGCGCCCACGAGGAGCGCCCGGTGGACGACCGGGGCCGCGGCCCGCTCGTCGGGGGTCAGGTAGCTGTTGCGCGACGACATCGCCAGGCCGTCGGGCTCCCGCAGCGTCGGGCAGTCGACCACGTGGACCGGGAACGACAGGTCGGCCACCATGCGGCGCACGACGGCGATCTGCTGGAAGTCCTTCTCGCCGAAGTAGGCCCGGCAGGGGCCGACGATGTTGAACAGCTTGGCGACCACGGTGGCCACGCCCGCGAAGTGGGTGGGGCGGGTGGCGCCCTCCAACCGCTCCGACACCTCGGCCACCGACACCGTGGTGAGCAGCGGCCGGGGGTACATCTCGGCGGCGTCGGGCACGAACAGCAGGTCGACGCCGTTGTCGTTGGCGAGCGCCGTGTCGCGGGCCAGGTCGCGGGGGTAGGCGTCGAGATCCTCGCCGGCGCCGAACTGCAGCGGGTTGACGAAGATCGAGGCGACCACCACGTCGGTCTCCTCGGTCGCCCGCCGCATCAGCGAGGCGTGGCCCTCGTGCAGGTAGCCCATGGTGGGCACGAAGCCGATCGTGCGCTCCACCGAGCGCTCGAAGTCGAGCGTGGTCCGCAGCTCCCCGATGCCCGTCACCTGCAGCGGAGGACTCACCGGGTCACCTCGTGGTTCCCTTCGCCAGGCGACGGGCGGCGGCGGCGAGGGCCTCGTAGGCGGGGCGCTCGTCGTCGGGGAGGGCGTCGAGGTGGCGCTGGACCGTCACCTCGTCGCCGCGGGCGACCGGGCCGGTGAGGGCGTCGGCCGGACCGAGGGCGGCGACGTCGTCGAGCGCGGCCCGGGCCAGGTCGAGGTAGGCCTCGAAGGGCACGCCGGCCACGGCCCCGATCCGCCGCACCTGCCCCATGAGCGCCACGAGGTGGTTGGCGGCGATCGACGCGGCGGCGTGGTAGGTGGCCCGGTGCTCGTCGTCGACGGGGATGGCCCGGCCGTACACGGCGTCGACCAGCGTGCGGACGAACCGGTCGCCCGTCACCGCGAACCAGGCGCCCACCAGGCGCTTCGACCCGATGTCGGGGTTGGGCAGGGCGACCAGGGGATGCAGCGCGGCCCGCCGGGCGTGCGGCGCCAGCACGTCGAGGCCCAGCGACCCCGCCAGGTGGACGACGACCGTCGCCGGGTCGGGCTCGACCGCCTCGGCCACCGCCCCGATCGCGGCGTCGGGCGTGGCGATCACCAGGACGTTCACGTGGTGGGCGGCGCCGCTCAGGTCGTCGTCCCGGCCCAGCATCGGCGCCACGTCGCAACCGGCGTTGGTCAGCGCCAGGGCCAGCGAGGTCCCCGCCCGACCGGGACCGATGATGCGCACGGTGGTCACCACGGATGAGCCTACGACTCGACGCGCTCCACGTGGCCCTCGGCCCCGGCCAGGGCGTCAGCGGAGACCAGGTCGGGGGCCAGGTCGTGCAGCGGCGCCAGCACGAAGCGACGCTCCCACATGCGGGGATGGGGCACGACCAGATCGTCCTCGTCGACCGTGACCCCGTCGATCCACAGCACGTCCACGTCGAGCGTCCTCGGCCCCCAGCGCACCTCCCGCAGCCGGTCCGCCGCGGCCTCCAGGCGCCGGCACACGGCCAGCAGCTCCCGGGCCGACAGCTCGGTGTCGAGCTCCACCACCAGGTTCAGGAAGGCGCCCTGCTCCGGGCCGCCCACCGGGTCGGTCTCGTACCGGGGCGACACGGCCTTCAGCCCGACGTCCTCCAGCGACGCCACGGCCTCCCGCAGGAACCCCTCGCGGTCGCCGACGTTCGACCCGAGCCCGAGGAACGCCCGGGTCACGCCGCCGGTCGGGAGCGGGTGATCCGCACCCCGGAGGTGGCGAGCTGCTGCGGCACGGGCGGACGCAGCTTGCGGGCCGCCACCTCGACGGCGGCGATGCGCACGTCGACGGCGAGCACCGCCTCGGCCACCACCGTCGCCAGCCGCTCCAGCAGCCCCACCGACTCCTTCTGCATGGCGGCCTCGACGACCGCACAGACCTCGCCGTAGTGGATCGTGTCGGTGAGGACGTCCGACGCGCCGGCCGCCCGCAGGTCGGTCACCACGTCGACGTCGAGCTCGATCGGCTGGTCCTGCTCCTGCTCGAAGGGCAACACGCCCACCCGGGCCATGACGACCAGGCCGCGCAGCTCGATCCGGTCGATCCGGTCGGTCACGACGCCTGGTGCTGGCGCAGCAGGTCGGCGTTCGCGACCAGCTGCCGACCCTGCGGGCCCAGCTGCCGCGACGTCAGCCGCTCGGTCACCGAGATCGCCTGCGGCCCGTACGGCACCAGCCCGGCCCACAGCAGGTAGCCGGCGACCAGACCACAGATGCTGTCACCGACCTCCTCGCGGTGGACGAGCACCTTCTCGCCGACCGACAGCAGGTGACGGATCTCGTTGTAGAGCGACGCCTGGAACGAGGGCAGGTCGTCGGTCGGGCGCAACGGACGGTGCAACCAGGCCACGCCCAGCTCGTCGTAGTTGTGCAGGTTGTGGGTGGCGGAGATCAGCGAGATCACCCGGGTGAAGCCTTGCTCCCGGATCCAGATGATCTCCTCCTGCCGGCGGACGCGACGGTGGTTGGTGCCGTAGCCCCCGGGACGTTCGGCGATGGCCAGTCGGTCCTTGAGCACCCACACGAAGTTGCGCGGGGTGATGCCCTGGGCCCACTTGCCCTTCATGGCTGCCACGAGATGCCTTCCTTCCAGATCATGCCGCCGCCATTAGCGCCCGCACTTTGCGCACCACCCGCATGGTCTCCGCAACTTCGTGGACCCGAACCATCGCCGCGCCGCGCCACAGAGCCCACGCCGCGGTGGCCAACGATCCCTCGAGCCGGTCGTGCACCGGGGGCGTTGCGCCCGCCCGATCGGCCTGGCCGAGGAGCACGCCCAGCGAGCTCTTGCGGCTGGTGGCGACCACCACCGGGAACCCCGTGGCGACCAGGTCGTCGAGGTTGGCCAGGAGATCGAGGTTGTGCTCGAGGTTCTTGCCGAACCCGATGCCGGGGTCGATCCACACCTCGCCGACGCCCGCCTTCACCGCCGCCTCGGCCCGCTCGACCAGGAAGTCGCGCACCTCGGCGACCACGTCGCGGTACTGGGGCTCGCGCTGCATGGTGCGGGGGTCGCCCAGCATGTGCATGGCGACGAAGCCGGCCCCGGTCGCCGCGGCCACGTCGGCGAGCGTCGCCGACACGTCGTTGATCAGGCTCGCCCCGGCCGCCACCGCGGCCTCGGCCACGTCGGCCTTGCGGGTGTCGATCGAGACCCGCACGCCCGCGGCGACGAGGCCCTCCACCACCGGCAGGACGCGGCCCAGCTCGTCGGCCGAGGGGACGGGGTCGGCACCCGGCCGGGTCGACTCGCCGCCCACGTCGACGATGTCGGCCCCCTGCGCCACGAGAGCCCGTCCGTGGGCGATCGCGGCTGCGTGGTCGAGGTACCGCCCACCGTCGGAAAACGAGTCAGGGGTGACGTTGACGACACCCATCACCAGCGGAGGCACGGCATTGGACTGTAGTCCCGTACTGGTGGCGGTCAGCGCTGGCCGACCACGAAACGCATCGCTTCCTCGCGGGTGGCCACGTTGGTGCGGAACAGGCCCCGCACGGCCGAGGTCACCGTGGTGGCCCCCGGCTTGCGCACGCCGCGCATGGTCATGCACAGGTGCTCGGCCTCGATCACCACCATCACACCCTTGGGCAGCAGGGTGCTGTCGATCTCGTCGGCGATCTGCACGGTGAGCTTCTCCTGCACCTGCAGCCGCTTGGCGTAGGCGTCGACCAGCCGGGCCAGCTTCGACAGCCCGGTGATCTGCCCGTCGTCGCCGGGGATGTACGCCACATGCGCCTTGCCCACGAAGGGCAGCATGTGGTGCTCACAGAGCGAGTAGACGGGGATGTCGCGGACCATGACCATCTCGTCGTGACCGGCCTCGAACGTGACCGACAGGTGGGTGTCGGCCTGCTCGTGGAGCCCGGAGGTGATCTCCGCGTACATGCGGGCGACCCGGTCGGGGGTGTTCTGCAGGCCGTCGCGGTCGGGGTCCTCGCCGATGGCCTCGAGGATCTCCCGCACCGCCCTGGCGATGCGGGGCTGGTCGATCTGGCTGTCGGTGCGGGTGTCGCCGCGCTTGCCGTTGCCGTCGGTCATGTCGGCCGCGGTGCCCGGGTGCCCAGCCAGCGCGAGAGACGCTGCCGCCAGGTCGGGGCAGGCACCGCCACCTGCACGCTGGAGATGTTCATCGACGCCGCGCCCACCGGCACGCGCCGGCCGTAGTCGTCGTCGTAGGGCTCGTCGTCGCGCGAACGCTCGGGCATCTCGATGCCGGCGCCCTTGTCGATCGGGCCGAACACCTCGGCCAGGTCGGCGTCGTCGAGGGTCTCCTTCTCGACCAGCTCGTCGGCCAGGCGGTCGAGCGTCGACCGGTGGGTCTCCAGGATGGCCCGGGCCCGGTCGTGGGCACCGTCGACCAGCCGCCGCACCTCGCGGTCGATCATGCCGGCCACCTCGTCGGAGTAGGTGCTCTCGTTGCCGCCGCCGTTGGGGCTGGCGAAGCCGGTCTGGCCGCCCGTGGTCAGCTGCTGCGGACCCAGTCGGTCGCTCATCCCGTAGGTGGTGACCATCTTGCGGGCGATCTCGGTGCAGCGCTCGATGTCGTCGCTGGCGCCGGTGGTCGGCTCGCCGAAGACGATCTCCTCGGCGGTGCGCCCACCCAGCAGCATGGTCATCGAGTCGACCAGCTCCGTGCGGGTCTTCAGGTACTTGTCCTCGGTGGGGAGGGCGAGCGTCCAGCCCAGCGCCCGGCCGCGGGCGACGATCGACACCTTGTGGATCGGGTCGGTGCCCTGCAGCACGTGGCCGACCAGCGTGTGGCCGCCCTCGTGGTAGGCGATGACCAGCTTCTCCTTCTCGGACATCACCCGGGTCTTGCGTTCGGGGCCGGCCAGCACCCGGTCGATCGACTCCTCCAGCGCGTGCATGGTGATGTCGGGGGCGCTGCGGCGGGCCGTCAGCAGGGCCGCCTCGTTCATGAGGTTGGCGAGGTCGGCGCCGGTGAAGCCGGGGGTGCGCCGGGCCAGCACCTCGAGCCGCACGTCACCGGCCAACGGCTTGCCCTTGGCGTGCACGTCGAGGATGGCCTTGCGGCCCTCGAGGTCGGGCTGGTCGACCACGATCTGGCGGTCGAACCGCCCGGGCCGCAGCAGCGCCGGGTCGAGGATGTCGGGGCGGTTGGTGGCGGCGATCAGGATGACGCCGGTCTGGGCGTCGAACCCGTCCATCTCGACCAGCAGCTGGTTGAGGGTCTGCTCCCGCTCGTCGTGGCCGCCGCCCATGCCGGAGCCGCGGTGGCGGCCGACGGCGTCGATCTCGTCGACGAACACGATCGCCGGCGCCGCTTCCTTGGCCTTCTCGAACAGGTCGCGCACCCGGCTGGCGCCGACGCCGACGAACATCTCGACGAAGTCGGAGCCGGAGATGGCGAAGAACGGGACGCCCGCTTCGCCGGCCACCGCCCGGGCCAGCAGAGTCTTGCCGGTACCCGGCGGGCCATAGAGCAGCACGCCCTTGGGGATGCGGGCGCCGATGGCCTGGAAGCGCGACGGGTCCTGCAGGAAGTCCTTGATCTCCTGCAGCTCCTCGACGGCCTCGTCGCAGCCGGCCACGTCGGTGAACATCACCGACGGCTGGTCCTTGCTGACCTGCTTGGCCTTCGACTTGCCGAACTGCATCACCCGTCCGCCGCCGCCCTGCATGGCGTTGAGCACCAGCAGGAAGGCCCCGATCAGGATCACCATCGGAAGGAGGCTGAACAGCAGCGACGTCCACACCGACTCGTCCTGCTGGTCGACGGTGACCTCGACCGCGGGCTCGGCGTCGCGCAGCTCCTCGACCATCTCGTCGGCCGACTCGGCGACGAAGGTCGCCCGGTAGTCGGAGTCGTCCCGCAGCTTGCCCTCGACGACGTGGCTCTTGTCCTTGATCGTGGCCGTGACGACGTCGCCGTCGTCGACCTTGTCCATGAACGTCGTGTAGTCGAGGTCTTCGCGCTCCGGTCCCTCGCGCAGCAGCTGCGCACCGAGGAAGAGGACCGCGAAGATGATGAGCAGGTAGACGAGCGCCGAACGAGGGATGCGTTTCACGGTGCGGGCCAGACTACCTGTGAGCGGCCGCGGACTACCCCTCGGCCACGGGGTTCAACCCAACTACTCCGCAGCGTGCTCGCAGACGTACGGAAGGTTCCGGAAGCGCTCGGCGACGTCGAGCCCGTAACCGAGCACGAACGACGGCGGGATCTCGAAGCCGACGTAGCGCAGCTTCAGCGCGGTCTTCTGGTTGCCCTGGCGCACGAACAGGGCGCACACCTCGAGGCTGGCGGGGTCGCGGGCCTGGAGGCTCTTGGAGAGGTAGTTGAGGGTGAGGCCCGAGTCGACGATGTCCTCCACCAGCACCACGTCGCGGCCCAGCAGGTCCATCTCCAGGTCCTTCACGATGCGGACGACGCCGGACGACTTGGTGGACGCCCCGTACGACGACACCGCCATGAAGTCGACCTCCACCGGCAGGTGCACCTCGCGCACCAGGTCGGCGAGGAAGATGAAGGCGCCCTTGAGGACGCAGACGAACAGCGGCGACCGGCCCTCGTAGTCCTTGGTGATCTCGGCGCCCATGACCTTGATGCGCTCGGCGATCTGGGCCGACGACACCACGACGGGGCCGAGCTTCGGGTCGTCGAAGTGATGCTCTGGCGGCGGCGACGAGGGCGGCATGGCGGTAGAGAGTAATGGCCTCGGCGAAGCCCGAGACCGCTTGGGGCGGCGGCGGGGTGGTTGGAACGGGGTAGCGGTCTCAGTCAGAGGGTTGTTGCAGCGTCAACCGGTTCTTCGAGCGGACCACCCGCCACCCGCCGCCCACGTCGCACCCGACGGACTCACCACGGGCCACGGCCAGCACCCGGGCGACCGTCGCGGCGTCCGGCGGGTGCCGCTCCGGACCCCCCGCCTCGCGGAGCCACCGCCGGATCGAGCGGCGGGCCAGGGCGACCGGCGCGTCGCGGATCTCGGTGACGTCGGCGGCGAGGGCGTCGAGCAGCTCGGCGTCGTCGCGGAGGAGGTCGGCCTGACGGGCGAGGATCGGGACGACGTCACGGCCGGCGACGTCGGACAGGAGCGGCAGCACCTCGTGGCGGACCCGGTTGCGACGGAACGCCGGGTCGTCGTTGGAGGGATCGTGGAAGGGCTCCAGGCCGAGCGACCGGCACAGCTCGACGGTCTCGGCCCGGCGCAGCCGCCGCAGCGGACGGCGTTCCGGCGCCATCCCCGCCAGACCGTCGAGACCGGCGCCCCGCAGCAGGTTCAGCAGCACCGTCTCCGCCTGGTCGTCGGCGGTGTGGCCGGTGAGCACCCCCTCGGGCAGCATGGCGTAGCGGGCCGCCCGTGCCCGCGCCTCCAGGTTCGGCCCCGGCTCGACGTCGACCCGGTGTGCCTCGGACCCTGCCCCGAACCGCTCCGCCGCCGCCTGCACGAGCGTCGCCTCGTCGGCGGAGCCGGGACGCAACCCGTGGTCGACGTGGTGGGCGGTGACGACGCAGCCCGCCTCGACCGCCAGCACCAGCAGCGCCAGGGAGTCGGCCCCGCCCGATACCGCCACGTCGACCGCCGTGCCCGCTGACGGGAACGTGCAGCGGGTCAACAGCGCTTCTGTCTTCGCTGAGTACGTCATGACGTGCTCAGCGAAGACAGAAAGGGGACGGCTCGTCAGCCGACGAGCTCTTCGGAGAGGCGCACACGGTCGAGCCACTCCTGGGGGGCGCGGATCTCGGCGAGGGTGGGGAGCCACTCGGGACCGCGCCAGGCGGCCTCCAGGGCGTCCGGCCCGCCGTGGGCCTCCACGTAGGCGATGAAGGCCTCGCCCTGCCGGTACTGGTTCATCTTCGCCTCGATGCCCAGCAGGCGCTGGGCGACCTTGGCCATGCCGCCGGCCTGCTGGCGCCGGTCCCGCAGCGCCCGCGAGAACCGCGGCGCCGAGGGCACCCGGCCCTCGCCGGCCCGGTCCATCGTCACGTCGCCGTGGCCCTCGAGCAGGCTCATCATCCCGCCGATGCGGCCGAACAGCTCGCGCTGCTCCGGCCCGGCCAACAGCGAGGCGATGCCGCCCTCGTCGAGCGGGCTGCGGCCGGCGCGCACCTCGTCGATCACCCGGCCCAGCGCGTCGATGAAGCGCTTCGGGTCGGGGTCGACGGCGTCGAGCGACTTCTCCACCAGCGACAGGAAGTGCTCCCGCAGCCAGGGGATGCCGGTGAACTGGGCCCGGTGGGTGACCTCGTGGAGCGCCAGCCACAGCCGGAACTCCCGGGGCGGGAAGCCGAAGCGCTTCTCCAGCGCCAGCACGTTGGGGCCCACGTAGTAGACGACGTCCTGGTCCTCGGGGCTCTCGTCCTCGATGATCAGGAGGTCGTACTGGCCCAGCACCCGGGTGGACATCCAGCCCAGCAGCACGCCCACCTCGAGGCCCGCGGTGCGGCGCGCGACCTGCGCGGGCACGGCGCGGATGCCCGTGTGGGTGTCGAGCCGCTCGGCCAGTCGCTCGGTGAAGGGCCGCAGCAACCGTTCGAAGCTGGCGAGGTTGGCGCGGACCCAGCCGTCGCGGCCCACCACCCGGGCGCGGGCGGGACCGCCGGCGGAGCGCAGCCCGGTGGCCTCGGCCACCAGCTCCTCGGCCTCGGTGGTGACCTCGGCGAAGTCGGACGTCAGGCGGTCGTAGTGGTAGGACGCCGCCAGCGGCTCCCGACCGGCGACCCGGATCGCGACCCGCTCGGCCATCCCCCAGTCGACCGGCCCGGCCATCTGCTAGCGCTGCTTCCGGGAGGGGTAGCGCTGGGATTCCACCGTCCTGAAGTAGCCGGCGACCATCATGACCACGGTCAGGATGGCTCCGGCCGCCAAGGCGACCCCGAGCCAGAAGTGCCAGATCACGGCAAGCATGCCGCGCATGGTAGGGGACCGCGTGGCGGTCCGCGAACTCCCCCCTGCACCTTTCGTTCCCCGGCTACGCGATCTTGCGTCCCCGTGTGCGCGGCGTGACCGCGCGGTGGTGCAGCGAGCAGTACTCGCTCTCGTTGTAGATCGAGAGACGGGTCCGGCAACCGTCTTCGGAGCAGACCCGGCCGTGCGGAAACGTCCGAGACTGGCTCGAAGCGCTGATGACCCTTTCCCCCGATAGAGCGCGCTCCTCCATGTTCGACCCAACACGGGGACGATTCTCCGTATTCCCGCGCCCCCTCTGAGTAGTCGCAGTTTTGGCCCAATTTCCGCGGGCTTTCGACGCCGGCGCAGTCGCGCTAACGCGCTGCTAACTTTCCGCCCGGTAGGCGATGGGTCCGTCGACCTAGATGGGGAAGACTGGGGGCGACAGGCAGATGGAGCACTCCGGCGACAGCCGCGCCATTGAACCGCGGGCTGGGACGGGCAGCACGCCGGCCTCGACGGCGACTGACGAGCGCGCTGTGCCGCGCGCCTGGGATCCTTCTGCGACCGGCGACGGGCCACAGGCGGACGCCCCGACGCTCGATCGGCGGGATCCTCGGACGGCGCCGACGAGCCGCCCGGGCAGGTCACGTGCCAAGCGCGCGCTCGATCTCGTCGTCGTGCTGGCCGCGCTCCCGTTCATGTGCGTCGTCGGCCTGCTGATCGCCGGCATCGTCGTGGTGACGTCGGGCCGGCCGGCGTTCTTCGTCCACCAGCGCGTCGGGCGCGGCGGCCGCACGTTCGGGATGCTCAAGTTCCGCACCATGCACCGCGACGCCGACGCCATGCTCCGCAGCGACCCGGAGCTGTGGCAGCAGTACGTCGACAACGACTTCAAGCTGCCGCCGTCGATGGACAGCCGGGTCACGCCGATGGGCCGCTTCCTGCGCCGGGCGAGCCTCGACGAGCTGCCGCAGCTGCTCAACGTGCTGCGCGGCGACATGAGCCTGGTGGGACCCCGGCCGATCGTCCCCAGCGAGCTGGAGCGCTATGGCGAGGACGGCGACGCCTACATGGCCGTGAAGCCCGGGCTCACCGGGGCCTGGCAGGTGAACGGCCGGTCGGGCGTGGGCTACCCCGAGCGGGTGGGGATCGACCGCGACTACGTCGACAGCTGGACGTTCTGGCTCGACGTGAAGATCCTGGTGAAGACGCCGCTGGCGGTGCTCACCAGCCGCGGCGCCTACTGAGGCCGCGCCTATTGGGGCGGGACCGGCTCCGCCTCGATGGCCTTGCGGATCTTCGCCATGAGCGACTCGGGCACGGCCTCCGCGCACTTCTTGCGGATGACGAGCCGCAGCTCGGCCTCGAAGTCGTAGGGCTCGGCGCAGGGCTGGCACGTGTCCAGGTGGTGCTGGATCGCGGCCTTCTTGTCTGTGGTCAGCTCGCCGTCGAGGAAGTCGAAGAGCTGATGGAGTGCGTCTTTGCAGTCAGACATGAGCATTCGTGGGATCGGCGTCGGTGAGGTTCCGCTCCACGGCGAACTCGTACAACCGCTTCTGGAGCGCCTTTCTTCCCCGGTGCAACCGACTCATGACGGTCCCGATCGGAATATCGAGTATCTCCGCGATCTCTTTGTACGAGAAGCCCTCGACGTCCGCAAGTAGAACGGCCATGCGGAAGTTCTCCGGCAGCTCCTCGACGGCCTCCTTCACCTCGGACTCGGTGAAGCGGTCGAGCAGCTCGTCCTCGGCGCTGCGACCGGCCATCGCGGCCTCGAGCCCGCCGATGCGGTGGTAGAGGTAGAGGTCCTCCACGTCGTCGAGCTCGGTCTCGTCGGGGCGGCGCTTCTTGGCTCGGTACGAGTTGATGTACGTGTTCGTGAGGATCCGGTACAGCCAGGCCTTGAGGTTGGTGCCCTCCTCGAAGCCGTTGAAGCCCCGGTAGGCCCGCAGGTAGGTCTCCTGGACGAGGTCCTCGGCGTCGGCGCGGTTGCGCGTCATGCGCAGGGCCGCCGAGTACAGCGACGGCATCAAATCCATCGTCTGGTCGGTGAACCGTGCCCGATCGGCCATATGAACGAGACGCTATCGGCTCGTATTGAGGCTCGTTGACATGGGCCCGTCACTACTCCGCCTAGGTGTGGAGGGACAGGGGTAAGTTCGCTACATGTCCAGCTTTCTGACCGACATCAAGACCATCCGCGAGCGCGCGCGGGCGAAGATGGACGAGGGGCCGATCACCGACGCCTACGGGGCCGACCG
The DNA here is from genome assembly GCA_035316325.1 of Acidimicrobiales bacterium. Lineage (NCBI taxonomy): Bacteria > Bacillati > Actinomycetota > Acidimicrobiia > Acidimicrobiales > Acidimicrobiales bacterium. The sequence goes on along the minus strand of DATHJB010000170.1, from coordinate 2,693 downwards.
CAAGCAGGTGATCGAGGTGCTCAACGAGGCGCTGGCCACCGAGATCGTGTGCGTGCTGCGCTACAAGCGCCACTACTTCATGGCCGACGGCATCGCCGCCGGGCCGGTGGCCGACGAGTTCCTGCAGCACGCCAACGAGGAGCTGGGCCACGCCGACCGCATCGCCCTGCGCATCGTGCAGCTGCAGGGCGAGCCGAACTTCTCGCCGATCGGCATCGAGGACCGCTCCCACGCCGAGTACGTCGAGGGCGACACCCTCGTCGGCATGATCAAGGAGGACCTGGTGGCGGAGCGCATCGCCATCGAGTCGTACGCCGAGATCGTGCAGTGGCTCGGCGACAAGGACCCGACGACCCGCCGCCTCATGGAGGACATCCTGGCCGTCGAGGAGGAGCACGCCGACGACCTCCTCAACCTCCTCGCCGACCTGGAGCCGACCGCCTGAACCCGAAACTTCGACAGAGATGGCGCCATAGCAACCAACTCTGTCGAAGTTTCGGTCAGGGGCGGGGGTCCAGAGCGCTCGCCGTGTAGGTGACCGAGGGGTCCCAGAGGACGAAGCCGACCGCGCCCGCGGCGCGCGCCGCGTCGATCTGGGCGCGGATCTCGGCGTCGCCGTAGCCGATGCCGCGGGCGCTGAAGTCCTGCAGCGACGGGACGAACCGGGCACCGCTGTTCTGGGTCACCTCGCCGAAGCGGCTGACGACCCGGGCCACCAGGTCGCCGGGCTGGCGGACGGGGTTGGCGACGCCGAACTCGCCGTTGCCCCAGTAGGCGGGGTGGATGGTGGGCACCACGTAGTCGACGTGGCGGGCCATCTGGGCCACGTCCTGGTCGACGAGGTCGCCCCGGTCGACCGACAGGCCCAGCACCCCGACCCCCTGGTAGGCACCCCGCCGGCGCAGCTCCGTGTGGGCGCCGGCGAGGAAGCCGACCAGCGCCTCGCTGGCCGAGCCCTGCACCCCGGGCACGACCACGTTGGTGGGATCGTCGCCCGGACGGCGAACCTCGTCCCACACGATGTCGTGCACGCCCCGCTCGACGGCGTCGAGGGCGACGTCGAGGTTGTAGCGCTGCACCTCGGCGTTGGCGAAGTTCGTGAACTGGCCGGGCTCGTTGTACGGACCGCCCCCCGGCGCCTGGATCACCTGCTCCCGCCGGCCCGCCGCCCACGCCGCCTGGGCCAGCTTGGGGTCCTTGAAGGCCGCCACCCGGCCGACCACCCGGGCGCCGCGGTCGGTGATGGCGGCGACGGCCGCGTCGAGGTCGTAGTACTCGGTGACGGCGCCGATCTGGTGGGCGAGCGGCACGTCGGTGTCGAAGCCGACGACGCCGGTCTCGTCCTTGAGGTCGAGTTGCACGGCGTCGATGCGCTTCTCGTCGATCAGCTGCAGGACGCGGTTCCGCAGGGCCGGCTCGCTCCAGGCCGCCGCGGTGACGTGGACGGAGCGCACGGCGGGGTAGGTGACCGGCACGACGACGCTGGTGGTGGCCCGGTTGCCGGCGGCGTCGACCGCTTCGAACACCACCGCTCCGGCCGGCGGCTGGGGGAACGACACGGAGAAGGCGCCGTCGTCGGCCACCTCCGCGCGGCGGCCGCCCACCCGCAGCGTCGCCCCTTCCTCCACCTTGCCGGCCACCTCGGCGGGCTGGTCGATGTCGACGGCCTCGACCACCGGCGGCGCCTCGATCGTGGGCGGGGTGGTGTCGAGCGTGAAGTCCCAGCGGAACTGGGCGTTGCTCAGCAGGGCCCGGGGCACCTCCAGCTCCAGCCGATGGCCACCCTCCTCCAGGTCGGCGGGCGGCTTCCAGCGCAGGACCTTGCCCTCGATCTCCGGCTCCTCGACGGGCTCGCCGTCGAAGCGGAGCTGCGACTCCTTGGCCTCGTCGGTCGACTCGAAGGTGATGCGCACGTCGAGCGCGGCGACGCTGAGGGCGTTGAGGGCGCTGTCGTCGTCGAGGCCCGCCTGGTCGACGTGGACGCGCGTGCCCTTGTAGCCGAGCACCAGCACCAGCACGATCGTGCCGACGCCGAGCACCCAGGCGAACACCGCCCCGAAGTCGAGCCGGCGCAGGCGACGGAAGCGGGTGCGCCGGTCCGGCCGCCGATCGTCGCGCTCGAGGTGCAGCGAGCGCGGCCCGAAACCGAGCGATCCGCCGCGGCGGTTCGGGCCCCGGTTCCGGTCCTTCTTCATGATCGACGTCACTGTCCCCGAGTCTCCCATCGCCACCGAGTGGGCGATGACCACACTCCGCGGCCCGAGGGGCTCGGAGTGCGGCCATATTCCGAAAATGTCGCTATTTCGCCGCACATTGTGGCCTCAACGCCGGGTAAGGACCGGTTAAGCCTGTGGCACGATGATCGTCCACACATCACAGGGGAGGTTCAGTGATGTGGGAATCGAAGGGGTAGACGCTGTGGAGCGCCGAACGTTCATCGTGGGAGCAGCCGCGCTGCCGTCGATCGCGTCGATCGACGGGCTCGACTCGATAGCGCCGACCGATCCGCCCGCCCGGGTAGGCACCACCGAGATCGCGCAGATACGCGACGCCGCCGTCTCCGTGAAGCGGGGCGACATGCGCTGGGGCGGTGGCTTCGGCTTCGACGCCGAAGCCACCGCCCCAGCGCATGTCGCCCCGCTTCACGGAGACGGCGGCGTCGCGTATCTGCGCGATCTCGGTGGTGCCTACCC